>CBDVCG010000008.1:0-17240 GCA_965372425.1 uncultured Anaerolineales bacterium | reverse complement strand
CAAAACCATCGCGGTCTTACGCCCGAATTCGAACCGAGATAGGATACGTGTATCTGTGCTGTCCCCATGAAACTTGTACCAGTCGTTCCTTGTCTCTTGCGCGTAAGACGTTGGGGCAATCTTGACGATGAATTGTGGCGCCTCTGCCGCGCGTGATGTAGCCGATGATGGGATCACCAGGAGCTGGCTTACAGCACATGCCGACTTTGGTGAGCAGACCAGACACGCCCAGGATCTGAATTTCTTCAGAAGGCAATTCTCTAGGTCTCACCTCAACCACGTTTGTGAGATCGAGTTCCTCTTCCTCTTCCTGCACGACACGAGAGATAATCTTGTGTAAATTTAGGTCCCCACAACCAATCGCAGCGAGGAGATCATCTACGGATGTGTAGCCCATATCTTTGGCAACTTGATCATATGGGAGGCTATCCAGCCCCAAACGCCGCATTTCTCGATCGAGGAGTAGACGCCCATGAGTAATATTCTGCTGGCGATCTTGGCGCTTGAACCACTGTCGAATTTTACTGCGTGCTCGTTGGCTCTTGACCATCTCAAGACTTTGGTTCAACCAATCTCTGCTGGGCCCTCCCCGCTTTGCGGTGAGTATTTCAACAGAATCTCCAGTTTGGAGCTTGGTGTCAAGTGAAACCAGCTTGCCACTTACTTTCGCCCCCCTGCACCGATGGCCGATCGCCGTGTGGATGTGATAGGCAAAATCGATTGGCGTGGAATTTGCCGGGAGGTCGATGATGTCTCCCTTCGGCGTAAACACATAGACACGGTCATCGAATACATCACTCTTCATGGCATCGACAAAGTCGCTAGCATCATCAACTTCTTGCCGCCATTCCATGAGTCGACGCAGCCACATAACCCTTTGTTCAAAAGCAGTGTCGCGAGGACGACCCTCCTTATAGCGCCAATGGGCTGCAATGCCGTATTCGGCATTTTCATGCATTTCCGGTGTCCTTATCTGGACCTCGAGTGTTTTTCCGTCATCATAAATAACTGCGGAATGCAGGGATTGATAGAAGTTGTCTTTCGGAGTTGCAATGTAATCGTCAAAAACACCTGGGATTGGATTCCAGCGATTGTGAATGATCCCTAGTGCCAGATAGCACTCAGATTCGCTCTCGACGATTACTCGTACAGCTCTGACGTCGTAGACCATATCAAAAGGTACATCTTTCCGATCCATCTTCCTAAATATGGAGAAGAGATGTTTTGGTCTCCCCGAAACTTCTGCCGAGACGTCGTCCTCTTTAAGAACCCGATTTACTTCTGCACAAATATGAGCCAATGCTTCTTCTCGATCGACACGACGTTCAGCGATGTGAGAAGCTATCTCCTTGTAGTTTTCAGGGTAAACGTACCGGAAAGCGAGATCCTCGAGATCCCATTTCATCTGCCAGATTCCCAACCTGCTTGCCAGAGGGGCAAATATCTCAAGGGTCTCTTCTGCGATTCTTAAACGCTTCTCCTCAGGAAGGTGAGAGAGTGTGCGCATATTGTGGAGACGATCAGCAAGCTTGATGACCACGATGCGGACATCATCGTCCATGGCCAGGAAAGTCTTACGGAGAGTCTCCTTCGCAAGTTCGCCCTTGCTGGCCCGTGGTTCATGCGAACGTTTTCCGGTTCTGCTAACCCGCGGCAGTTGCGTGAGTTTGGTCACACCGTCGACCATTCCTGCGATCTCTCCGCCAAAATCACGTTCAATGTCCGATAGGGATACCTTTGTGTCTTCCACGGTATCATGAAGAATCCCGGCCGTTACAGCCGGGATGGGAGCGCCTAATTCGATCAGGATTTTTGCCACAGCGTGGCAATGATTGATGTAAGGTTCACCCGATGCTCGCTTCTGTCTCCGGTGAGCTTTCTCCGCCACCTTGTATGCGCGCACAACCATCTCCCTATCGGCAGGAGATGTTTCCTCAGGAAGTGACTTTAGTAGCCCGTCGATATCCATCCCATCCAGTATATCCTCAGCATAATGCGCCTTCAAGAGGAAGCCTACATTAAAAACCGAAGCAGCCAGACCCGGTGACAAGGGTTGGCTGCGAATCAAGCTTTAACCGCCTATGCGGCGCGGACGGTCAGCCGGCTGCCGGAGCAAATGGGGGCGGGAGATATTCTTCCCAACCGTCGATAATTTCAATCTCAGCTTCCGTTCGTAAGCTCTGCACCCAGTTGCCATAAATTGTTTGTGTAAGACGTTGGAGCGCAAATTCGCTCAGTGGTCGATCCTCTCTTCCGTCCACAATGATCAGGTGAAACCCGATCGAACTTTCGATAGGGCCAATCACTTGTCCCAAGGGTGAAGCGAAGATAATTAATCCTTGTTGACCGAACTGACTTTGAAGCTCTTCTAAGCTAAGCCACCCAATTTCCCCTGCAGTTTCATTCGTTGAAGTATCTTCTGAAAATTCAAGTACAAGCTCTTCCCACGGCTGACCATCCTTATAACGCTGGAAAACTTCATCAGCGACAGCCTCTTCCTGAACAATCAAATGCTGGACCAGGACCTGCTCTTCGTTTTCAGGAATATCCGTCTCGGCCTGAAAAGCCTCCTGAACTTTGACCTGGAGTAATTGGTTTCTTACGAGATCTCTAAAGTCTGCTTCTTTTATTCGAAAATCTCGGAGGGAATCCACGAAATTCTTATAATCTTCGTTGAAATCCTCTCTTGTGTAAGCTGTGGGTATAGGCTGAGGTAATTCAGTCGCACCTGATTCACCCTCCTCCGAACTCTCACGCCCCGATGTCGGCGATGGTGTTGGCGTCCCATCCGGGTAGAAATCAAAGAGTTCGTAAATCGTACCGTCGATCTCCTCCGCTGACACGGTGATCCCTCTTCGTTCGGCTTCCTGTCTGAACAGGGCTTCCGTGGTCATTTGGTCAAAAACATCTTGAGCAAGCAGCGCAGGATTTGAGAGCTGTGCTTGAAGCTCGAGGATTTGCCCTTGAAGAGTCTGGGTCAACTCAGGTTGATCCGCAAAGGCGTTCAATAGCTCGATTTGGGAACTCATTTGAGCTACTAATGTACGCTGTGCCCAACGGACGCGGGTTTCAAAGAGTCCCGCAGGGATCTCCTCCCCATTGACAACTGCAACCGGTTTATTCGGTTTAACGAAATAGGAATCGTAGATCCCCACGCCGACGAGCACGATGACAATAATCCCAACCGCGAACCCAATCGCGAGGATTATTCGTCGCTGCCTGCGTTCTCTCTCAGCTCGGGCAATATGTTTTTTGGTCTCAGGCGGCACGGCTTTTTGCTTGGCCATAAGGCAACCTCCAGATTTACAGCCAATTCGGCTGACTGTAGGGTCTTTTATCCACTATCCCAGCCAGGACACAGCCAACTATTTTGATTTGACCTGTGGATTGCTGGATGAATCTCGCAACAACTTAACGAGTTCGGACGGTAACGAAGGGAAGAAGCGCCATGTGTCTGGCTCGCTTCACCTCTTTAGCCACCAAGCGTTGGTGCCTTGAGCAATTACCGGTCTCTCTCCGGGTTCGGATTTTCCCGGCTTCGTTCACGAATCGTTTGAGCAATTCATATTCTTTGTAATTTATTTTCAGGCTCTTATCACCACAAAACTGGCAATTTCGCGGTCGCCGCCTGAAGCGCCTGCGTCCGGAAAATCTTGATTGAGACCCACGAGATTCTGACGGTGCACTACCTTGTTCAGTCAACTTAAATTCTCCTATCCATTATTGAAGAGCTCGGCATGCAGAGCGCCATGAAGCGCGCTAACCTGCGAGGTCCTCGAATTCATCTGATTCACGCTTAATATCGTGCTCAAAATTGTCTTTTCGACTCCCAAGCATGGTCATTTCTTGAGCGACAACTTCGGTTGTGAAGTGCTTATTCCCACCCCCATCCTCCCAGCGCCTCGTTTGCAAGCGACCTTCAACATACACCTGTTGGCCCTTCTTAAGATGCTGGTTGCATACTTCTGCAAGACTGCCCCAAGCGACCACATTGAACCATTCGGTTTCTTCATGGCGCTCGCCATCTGCAGAATGCCAGGTCCTCGAGGTGGCGACACTGAAGGTCGTAACCGGTTTTCCCGAGGGTGTGTAACGCATTTCGGGATCGCGTCCAAGGTGGCCGATGATCATCAACTTATTCAAGCCGCGACTCATCATGTCTCTCTTTCACACATAGTCCACGTACTTGTTCGATAGATTCAGGAAGCTTCTTGCAGGGTGATCATGTAACGTAATATTTCTTCGTTAATGTTCAAATCACGCTCGACCGCACGTCCTGCCGTGGTGGGCATTTCCGTTTGAATGTACACATAGTACCCTTCGTTCTTCTTGTCAATTGGATAAGCTAAGCGTCGCTTCTCCCAATTATCCACAGACACGACGGTCCCACCTGCAGCTACAATCCAGCTTTTTACCTTATCTTCAAGTTCGGTGCGGGAGTCTTCGTCCAGTTCCGAGTCAACAAGATATGCTACTTCATAGTTGCGCATTGAGGTCTCCTTTCCTCGGGATTGCCATCGACGACTTGCCAGGTGACAAGCATCAAGAGCGGAAAGCACGCCATAGGTTTGGCGCTGCAACGGTCACAAGTCTATCACGCCCCCCCCCAAATGACAATCTCTATGCTAGCTCCTCTGCGAGCACTCTACTGGATCTATTGGATGGTCAATTTCTTTCACGGTATAATCCATACTGAGCAATTCCTCCAATTGAGGAAGCTGTTTAGAAAGAAGTCTTAAATTCAGCATCTAGACACACAAGGATGTCGATTTCATTATCAGACTCATGCGGCCAGGTATATAATTGCCTGGTCCATTTATTGCCGGTGCATCTTTTGATGCATCCATCCACTTGGAGGCCGAATGGCAGCAAATCAAATCAAGTTTGGAACGGATGGATGGCGTGGGAGAATCGCCGATAATTACACTTTTTCCGCAGTTCGTCGATGCAGTCAAGGCTTTGCAAAGTTCTTATTAGAAGAGGAGGGCGACAAGCGACCTGTCATCATTGGATATGATAAACGGTTCGCTTCGGGTGCTTTTGCTGCGGCAGCCGCAGAAGTCTTGGCGAGTAACGGTCTAAGCGTGTTATTAACGGACGGCCCCACGCCTACACCAACCATATCCTATGCAGCAGTAGCACAAAAAGCTGCAGGTGCGGTCAATATCACGGCATCACACAATCCTCCATGGGATAACGGCTTCAAAGTGCGTGATCGTCACGGGGGAGCTATTGCTCCCGATGGCTTGCTGCGAATCGAAACTTACATCCCTGAAGATGATGCAGATATCCCACGCATCAACCTCCAGGATGGTCTCAGCGACGGTCGTATCAAGTATTTCGATGCCGCCCCAGACTATATCCAACAGATCGATAGGTTGATTGATCTAGAACCGATCCGTAATGCGGGCCTCAAGATAGTCATAGATGCGATGTGGGGGAATGGCGCAGGTTGGTTCTCACAGTTACTTTCTGGAGGCTCTACCAGTGTCACGGAGATACATAATTCGCGCAATCCAATTTTCCCTGATATGGAGCGACCGGAACCAATACCTCCGAATATCGATGTCGGTCTTGCAGCGACGACGGAGCAGAATGCAGATGTACTTCTCATAACGGATGGTGACGCGGACAGGCTTGGCTTGGGTGATGAACATGGCGCCTTCGTCAATCAATTGAGAGTTTTCGGCTTGCTCGCTTATTATTTGCTGGAAGTTAAAGGCGAACGTGGTCCAATTGTGAAAACCCTGTCCACCACGTCCATGCTTGAAAAACTTGGGAAAATCTACGACGTTCCTGTCCATCAGACAGGAGTTGGTTTTAAATATGTCGCACCAAAGATGCTCGAAGTGGATGCCCTTATTGGGGGCGAAGAATCGGGCGGATATGCCTTTCGAGGTCATGTCCCTGAACGCGACGGCATCCTGGCAGGATTGTACATACTTGATATGATGGTAAAGCTTGGGATGAAACCTAGCGAATTGGTCAAATTGCTCTTCGAGAAAGTCGGTCCACATTATTACGATCGTATCGATTCTCCACTGTCACCGGAGAAGCGCGATGAATATCGGAAGCTTATGGATGAGGCACGACCAACGACCGTTGGCGGGCTAGAAGTTACAGGTATATCAACCCAGGATGGCTACAAGTTTTCGTTGGAAGATGGCGGCTGGCTCTTGGTGAGGTTTTCCGGCACAGAGCCGATCGTCAGGGTATACTGCGAAACGACTCATGAAGACTTGGTTTCTGACATCCTGGAAGATGGGCTCAAGCTGGTGGGAGTTAAATGACGCCGCAGCAGCAGAACTTCACCGACACACATTGTCACCTGAATATCTCAGCCTTCGGGGGTGATCTCCCCGATGTCCTCGCGCGAGCCCGCTTGGAAGGCATTCAGCGCATGCTTATTCCTGGTATGGATCTAGAAACGAGCCGGTTCGCCGTTGAAATATCCCAGGATATCCCTGAAGCCTATGCGGCAGTGGGCGTTCACCCTCATTATGCCGACAGCTGGAATGATGAAGTTCATGCAGAAATTCGGGAGCTTGCTCGCTCCTCAAAAGTCGTCGCAATCGGAGAAATTGGTCTTGATTTCTACCGCAATCTGTCATCACGCGAGGCTCAAATATCTGCTTTTAAAGATCAACTACAACTTGCCAGCGAGCTCGAACTTCCCGTAGTCATTCACAATCGCGAAGCCATGGCAGAGATACTCGAGATCATCGTGCCATGGGCGGAGCAGAATGCATCCGTCGGCATTCAACCTCCCGGTGTTCTTCATGCGTACTCCGCGGACGCTGAATCGGCAAGTGTCGCCATCACGCACGGATTTTATCTTGGGGTTGCAGGGCCAATAACGTTCCGAAATGCTGAAATCAGGCGCGAAATCACAGCTCAAATCCCACTCGATCGGCTCCTGCTTGAGACAGATTCTCCCTATATGTCTCCTCACCCACTGCGGGGGAAGCGCAATGAGCCTGCGAATATTAGATATATCGCACAAAAACTATCGGAACTCTTCGAACTGAATCTTTCAGTGATCATAGAAAACACGGCCGAGAATGCCAATGAATTATTCAGATGGAATAATGGAACAGAAAACCGCCACCTTCTTTGATCTTACGCAGCTCGCACTTCTCGAGGTTGAAGCTGCGATGCGTTCGAGTCCTGATGAGCATCACCCGCATCTTGATGATGCTATCGATCAACTCATCACATCAGGCGGGAAACGAATTCGCCCAAGGACTGTGATCCTTATAGGCGAAATGCTTGGAGGCAATCAGGACGGCATTATCACGCACGCTGCAGCCATTGAACTGCTGCATACAGCGACCCTCGTGCATGATGACCTTGTGGATGGATCACTTCTGCGGCGGGGAACCCCCACCATAAATTCTAAATGGGGACCCGATGCGACCGTTCTTGCAGGGGATTACATCTTCGCGAGAGCAGCATATCTCGCAGCCAAGACGGGATCGCTGCCATTGATGGAATCCTTTGCAAAGACATTAATGGTCATAGCGAACGGCGAGTTCACGCAGTTGTTCGCTATAAACACTCAAAATCTGCGTGAGACGTACTTAGACCACATTTACGCGAAGACTGCATCGTTGTTCGAAGTTGCGGCTGAAGGGGCGGCGCTGTTAAGTCGTTCCGATACCGGGACGATTGAGTCCATGAAATCCTTTGGGCGGAATATCGGCTTAGCATTCCAAATCGTTGACGACGTGCTTGATTTTTCAGGTTTACAAGAGGACATCGGTAAGCCTGTTGCCAGCGATCTTAGGCAGGGAGTTATTACCCTCCCCGCCGTTTATTATTTCGAAGAGAAAAATATAAGCAGTGCCTACATTAAAAAGGTTTGTGAATTAGAGATCGGTGAAGATGAAAAGCTGGATCTCATTGAAGACATTCGAGGTTCTGATGGAATCGACCGAGCCATAGAGGATGCGGAGGGGTATATTAAAGCTGCAATTCGCGACCTGGAATATGTGCCACGCGTTCAGGCGCAGCGAGCATTAGTTGAATTGGCTGAGTTTATCACCCAACGCAGTACCTGATCTGGGGACGGAGGAAAAATGGATATCGAAGTTGTTGAATACAAACGGGTCGTTGTAGTATCGGTGAGCGGAAGAATCGACGGAGCCACATCCGGAGAGTTCGAGTCGACCTTGCATGCCGAGATGCAGAAGGGAAAGAACAACATCATACTCGATATGAGCAAGGTTGAATTTATCTCTTCTGCTGGCCTCCGTGTCCTCGTGACGAAGCGGAAAGCGGTGAAATCCGCAGGTGGTGACATCGTCCTGGCTGAACCTTCTCAACAGGTCATCGATACGATGGATATTGCAGGTCTGGACGTCTTATTCCGCCAGTTCGATGACCGCGAATCAGCCGTCGCCGCCTTCTAGAATAAGTATGCAAGAAAAGCGGCTCAGCATACCAAGCAAACTGGACCAGGTTGAGAGCGTCTGTCGTTTTATTGATGAATCAGCACGCTCCGCTGGCTTCGACGAAAAAGAGAGCTATGCATGCCAGCTTGCCGTAACGGAGGCCTGTGAAAACATCATCCTCCATGGCTACCAGGGCGCCAATGGGGAAAAGATCACTGTTAAAATTAAAACTCGTCCAGGCGATCTCATGATCAAGATTATCGATCAGGCTCCGCCTTTCAATCCAGCAGAACCTCTCCCTGAGAAGACTGCTTCCCCGGATGACCCACCTATCGGAGGGCTGGGCCTCGTCATCCTGAACAAGGTGATGGATGAAGTCGAATATAAAAGGACTCAAAGCGGGAACACGCTCAGATTGAGAAAGACAAAGAAATCCTAAAATCAACCCTAACTTGATCGTCGAATAAATTGAGCCGAGTAATTTTTAGCGTGCGGTTAAGATATCGGCACGCTATGCAGTTAAACAGCAACTCGGTTGACCCCGAGTTGCAGCAGCCCAGCAAACCAGGAAAAATCCGGCATGGAACGTGATTATCCCGATAACCTGATAGACACACTCGCCGAAGCTGGTAGATCCATTACATCCGCTGGCTTTGATGAAGAGGAACTGGCCGAGATCACGTACGTTGAGGCGGCGAGATTGATCGAGACAGATTTCTTTCAAATGGGAATCTTCGAGGATTCTCGCTACGCGACACTCATCTGGATTAAGGATAACGATCGAGTCGAGAACGTAAGTTTCGAGCTCTCCCCTGATAAGACAGGAATTGTCGGATGGGTCCGCGACTCAGGTGAGACCGTGCTCGTTTCCGATTTCGAAGTGGAGAAGGATATTCTTCCAGCACAACCGAGCTATGATGCGGAAGATGCGCCCAGGTCGGGAATGTTTGTTCCTATAAAACTGGGTGAAAGCGTGATCGGAATTATCTCCATCCAGAGCCGGCGCCCGGGAGCGTTCGATCTAACCCATACTCACCTGATTGAAATTCTTTCCAGTTACGTGGCTCCCATCCTGCTTAATATCCGACTGCGTTCCGAGACAGAGTACCTTACGATCCACACCGTTATTACGCAGGAGGTTTCCAGGCATCTTCTTTCACTCGATCCTATTCATGATCGTCTTGAGCGCGTCATCTCCCTTCTCTGCCAGGCATTTGGGTTCGAGTTTGTAGATCTGTATGAAAATGTCGATGAGGAAATTTTATTGCTCGCCTCATCAAGATCCGGTAGCGACCAACCCGATGAGCCCAGGATGGCCACCTTTGCCAAAGAGGCCGCCGCGAACCAGGACATGATCATTCGGACGATCGAAGGCCATGACGAACCTCAGAGGGACGAATCTTCAGGGCTCTGTTATTCCATCCCTCTGATGATACAGAATCGTGTGCTGGGCGTGCTTGGTATTTGCTGCCATCGCACGGGTGACACCATTGAAGACCATATTTCGCTCATCAGAATGCTGGCGACCCAGATGGGGTTTGCCATACTCGAGTCCCGGAATTACACGCAGCATCAAGAAGAAGCCTGGATCACGACTGTGCTCCTGGAAGTTGCAAGGCATGCAGCTCAACCCGGCGATCCAATGTTAGCCCTTGAAGCGGTCCTGCAGCTAGCCACAATTCTCGCAGGAACAAATTGGGCAATGCTTCTCTTGCCAGAAGAAGGCAGCAGCGATCTCATCGTCGGACCAGCCGCTGGCTTGAAGCGTCAGGATCTCATGCTGCTCAGCGAGAATCGCATCTCCCCAGATTTTTTTGGAACATCACCGAAAGTGGAAGAAAGTGACGAACCTTATCTGGTCTCTCTTCCGGGTTATCTCGCCGAGGTTCTCGGGAGTGATATGGCCGTATGCCTGGTTCTAAGCGATGGTAAATCTTTGCTGGGCGTCCTCCTCTTCGAAGATCAACCACTCTCCCAGCGCCGAGTGTCCTTGTTGATGGGTATTGCACACCAGATTTCTCTTCGCATCGAAAACACACGCCTGATTGAAGAAGCAGCGCATCGGCACTCACTCGAGCGGGAACTAGTCATGGCACGAGACATCCAGGCCAGTTTCCTACCTCGTGATGTGCCTGAGGTTCCAGGGTGGGAAGTGGGAGTTACCTGGAGGTCCGCCAGGGAAGTCGGCGGCGATTTTTATGATTTCATCCCCCTCCCAGAGGGGCCTCACGGAACACGCTGGGGCATTATCATCGCTGACGTTTCTGATAAGGGCATTCCGGCAGCCCTCTATATGGCCCTCAGTCGAACCCTGATCAGAACGGTGGCCAGTGATAATGTTTCTCCAGCCGATTCACTCGAACGTGTGAATTATCTGCTCTTACGGGATACTCGTGCCGATCTTTTTGTGAGCATGTTTTATTGTGTTTGGGAGCCTCAAATCGACAGGTTCACCTATGCAAACGCGGGGCACAATCCCCCTTTACTCCTGACGCCCGGCTATGCAAGCAGGCTCGTCGATAAACACGGCATTGTGCTCGGCGTGGAGGATGGTGCGAAATATTCTGATCATTCTATAGCGCTGGATATCGACCAGATGCTGGTCTTATACACAGACGGAGTCACGGAGGCTTTTAATAGTGCCGGGGAGATGTTCGGGTTACATCGCCTCGAAAACCTAATCTTGGGCTCTCGTAATTGGCAAGCGCAGACTGTTGCGGATCGGATTCGAGATCGAGTATTGAATTTCTCAGGAATTGGTGAAATCTCAGATGATCTCACAGCGATTGCTCTCAGGCGGACGCTCACCTAAACTATACAAAATCCGATTCTCACCTATGAGGTGATTTAAAATGGAGAACGTGTACCCATCCTCTCATCCGCTCGTCGCACACAAGCTCACCAAGCTGCGCTCAAAAGATACAAATCCGAAAAAATTCCGCGAACTTATTCGTGAAATATCCGCCCTGCTCACGTATGAAGCCACCCAAGACATCCTTAAGGAGCCCATCACGGTTGAAACACCCCTCATGCCTGCTCAAGGTTATCAACTCAAGGAGAAAATTGGTCTCGTGCCCATCCTGCGATCAGGTTTAGGCATGGTGGAAGGCGTCTGGGAACTCATGCCCTCTGCAGAAGTCTGGCATATTGGTCTCTATCGAGATGAGGACACTCTCCAGCCAGTCGAGTACTACAACAAGCTCCCTATCGAACCCACCGTATCGATATGCTTGATACTCGACCCGATGCTTGCGACGGGAGGGTCCGCAGTTGTCACCATCGACATTCTGAAAAAATGGGGCGTTTCGAAGATTAAGTTTGTGGGCGTCATTGCCGCACCCGAAGGGATCGACGCACTTCACACTTCCCACCCTGACGTACCCATCCATCTCGCCGCTATTGATGATGGATTGAATGATGTAGGCTTCATTCTTCCTGGTCTGGGAGATGCAGGGGATCGGCAGTTCGGCACAGCATAATACCACCCAGGCTGCTTCCCAAACTGTGTGATGTTCACCGCAATACCAGCACACTTGGAGTTGGCCGGAACCTCCGCTGGACTGCAGCAATAAGAATAAGCCTTGGAACTGTCTCCAGGCGGGGTTGCAAAGTCGAAAAAATCGTCCACGCCATCTTCGATCGCTGGACGCATCCACACCCAGAACCCCCTCGATCCATCAAAGTTGTGACCTCAGAAATTGAATGTGATTGTAGAACCAGCGGGGGAGTTGATCTTTTACTTCATCCGTTCTGTCGAGAATTTCGACCGCCTCATCGATACTGCCGGCCATCAGGAAGTATTCGGCGAGGACGCCATGTGCAAGGGGATCCTCGGGATTCAATTCAATAAGTTCCTCAGAAAGCTGACGCCCTTCTTCCGGAAATCCTGACAAAAGCCGCGCACGCGCCTCGACCACGGGAAGCACCGGCCATTCAGGGAAAATCTCATAGAGCACTTCGAGGTGGTCAAGCATGCGTTCATCTTCCGCCCCCAGGAACATCGCCTGCGCCATGCGTTCTGCCATACGCGTGTTGCGATCGATCGAGAAATCCATCGTTTCGAAAGCCATCTCAAATGCCAGGACCGCCTCGAAATACCTATGTTCCTCAAGGAACAAATCAGCGGCCTTGCTGAATTCCGCGACCGCAAGCGCCTTACGGCCATTCTCTAAAAGCGCTTCGGCGCGTCGCATGAAGGTCTCGGGATTGTTGTCCACCTCTTCTAAAAGTGGAGAATCCTCAAGAGCCAATTCATCACGCGGCGGTCCTTCCGGTGGAGGTTCACCTTCCTCTGAGCTGCCAACTGCAGCCAGAAAGGCAAATAAACAAATCGAGGCGAGCACAATGCCCGCGATGATCCATGGCCAGCGCTTCTTCTTGGTGGGCGGCGAGTCAACTTCGCTCGCCTCCGCGAGAGAAACCTCTCGAACTGAGTCCACGGCGGTCTCTGTTTGCTCTACAATCTGCGCTTTGGCCATACCTGGGATGAATTCAACCACGTCACCCCTCACGGCTGCATCAAATGCCTCAACTTGATGTTGGACAGAGTCAAAACGATCCTCCCGGTTTTTTGCGAGCGACTTCAGCAGGACCAACTCGACCTCTTCCGGAACATGCGGGTTGACAACCCTCGGTATGGGGAGCGGTGTATAGATATGATCATGAATGATTGAGAACGGTGTGTCAGCGTTGAAGGGAACTTTCCCCACAACGATTTCATAAAGCACCACTCCGAACGAGTAAATATCGGTGCCATCGTCCAAATCACGCGAGCCTTGTGCTTGCTCGGGCGAGATATATTGTGGCGTGCCCAGCATCATGTCCTGGGAAAGCGTTGAGGCGCCTGCTTCTGCTATACGTGCGAGACCGAAATCCGCCAGGTAGATCGAACCATCAGGACAGAGCAGGATGTTGGAGGGTTTAATATCTCGATGGAGGACGCCGCGCTCATGGGCATATGTCAGGGCACTGCCGATTGAATCTACAATTTCGCCGGCTTTCGTTTTCGTGAGCGGTCCTTGCTCCAGGCGCGCTTTTAATGTTTGACCCTCGATAAATTTCATCACCAGGTAGGGATGACCGTTATGCTCTGCATAGTCATATATGGGAACGATGTTTGGATGTTCAAGCATGGCAACGACACGAGCTTCACGCTGAAACCTCGAGGTGAATTGGGGGTCCTCTTTAAAAGCGGGATGCAGGACTTTTATGGCAACATAGCGATCGAGTGCGGCGTGGTATGCCTTAAAAACCGTCGCCATACCTCCCTGGCCCAGTTGATCCGTGACCCGGTATGGCCCAACGTTTTCTCCAAGCACAAAAGACATCATTTCTCCTGTGAATTCCCGGAATCATTATAGACCAGGCATGTGAGGCGGGCAATAAATCCTTGTGAATTGTAAGTAAATTGTGAAGTGATCCCCTACTCTCTATACAAGGCAGTCGTAATTATTGTTGCTTCAAATCGGGATAGGAGGAGGCCACACAACCCACCCCTCCCGCACCAGCGGACATGCGGGTCCAGAGACGGTTTTCCCATCCTGATCATGCACGCTCGCAGGCGCAGCATGACCACGACATGTTGTGCCCCTACACCGAGTGGACACGAGCAAATGATGGTCAATCACAATTGGAAAAAACAACGGTCCCTTGGACGAGATTGACGCACGGGTGTACAAAAAAGGTGTCGGAACTTGCACCCGACACCTTCATCATTAACACACATTGTTCCCGAGTCAAAGCGCCTTATTATTCGATCTCGGCATCTTTGTCTAGAAGCACGGCGACACCAGGCAGCGTCTTCCCTTCCAGGAACTCCAACGAAGCTCCCCCGCCTGTGGAAACGTGGCTCATTTTATCGGTGAGACCTGCCTGTCGAACAGCCGCAGCAGAGTCGCCGCCACCCACGATGGAGACGCCTTCGCATTCCGCCACGGCTTGCGCAACGGCTCTCGTGCCTTCTGAAAATGAGGGGAACTCGAAGACACCCATGGGGCCATTCCAGACGATTAGCGCCGCATCTCGAAGCGCCTCGGAGAACGTTTGTACCGTCGCGGGACCGATATCCATCGCCCGCCAACCCTCCGGCACTTCATCCACCGGGACAACTTTGTGTTCCGTATCTGCTACGAAGGCTTTTCCAACTACAACATCACTGGGGAGGAGGATATCATCCCCTGATTCCTGTAGTATCTTCTTTGCCGTATCGATCGAATTTTCTTCCACGAGTGATTCGCCGAGCGCATATCCCTTTGCCGCCAGGAACGTATTGGCCATTCCGCCACCGATGAGCAGACGATCCGCCATGGTGAGAAGATGTTCGACGACTCCAATTTTATCGCTGATTTTTGCCCCGCCGAGAATGGCGATAAAAGGATGGCTCGGTTCCTCGAGGACATCCCCGAGGTACTCGAGTTCCTTTTCCATCAATAATCCCGCCACAGCCGGGAGAATTTCTGCGACTCCAACAGTCGAAGCGTGCGCCCGATGTGCGGACCCGAATGCGTCATTTACGAACAACTCAGCAGGCGCTGCCAACCGGGCAGCGAATTCCGGATCATTCGCCTTCTCTTCAGCATAAAAGCGGGTATTCTCGAGCAAGAGCACATCACCTTCTGATAGCGCAGAAACTGCTTTCTGAACTTCGATACCCACACAATCAGGTTGGAACTCCACGGGTCGACCCAGTAAGCTCGATAATTGATCTGCAACCGGGCGGAGTGAGAGTTCTGGTACCACCGCCCCCTTCGGGCGTCCCAGATGAGAGCATAGAACCAAGATCCCCCCGCGATCTAGCAAGTAATTTAGTGTTGGGATGGAAGCTTGGATGCGTGTATCGTCCGCAACTGCACCATCCTTCAATGGAACGTTATAATCCACCCGGACGAGTATTTTCCGTCCTCTTGGATCGATATCCTTAATCGTCTTCTTGGTAAACATGTTTGATAACCTAAAACGCCGCAGCGAAGGTTTGCTGCGGCGTGGCTCCTTCCTGCCCTAAAGCGATTTCGCGACCAGGACTGCAAGATCCGCAGTCCGCACAGAGTAACCCCACTCGTTATCGTACCAGGCGACGACCTTTGCCATATTCCCATCCAGAACCGAGGTGAATTGCGCATCCACGATGCTTGATCGGGGATCCATCTTATAGTCCATGCTCACAAGCGGTACTTCGGAGAAACCGAGAATGCCCTTCATTGGACCGTCAGCTGCTTTCTTGAAAGCAGCATGCAGTTCCTCTGTGGTCGTTGATTTCTCAAGCGTGGCTACGAAATCCACAACCGAAACCGTAGGCGTTGGGACACGGAGCGAATATCCATCGAATTTTCCTTCCAATTCTGGAATAATGAGAGAAAGCGCCCTTGCCGCTCCTGTCGTCGTGGGGATGATATTCAACGCCGCCGCCCTTCCCCGCCGCAGATCCTTGTGTGGCATATCCAGGATCTTTTGATCGTTCGTGTAGGAGTGGATCGTGGTCATCATTCCCTTGACGATGCCGAAATTATCGAACACAACCTTCGCCGCCGGCGCCAAACAATTCGTCGTACAGGAGGCATTTGAGATGATGTGATGTTGCCCAGGATCATAGTCTCCATCATTGACGCCCAGCACCACGGTGAAGTCCGGTTCTTTCGCAGGAGCGGTGATGATCACCTTCTTCGCCCCGGCTTCAAGATGTTTCCTGGCGCCAGCACGGTCACGAAATATGCCCGTTCCTTCGATGACGATATCCACACCCATGTCCTTCCAGGGTAGCTCCGCTGGATCTGGGATTGAGAGCGCCTTTACAAAATCCCCATCGATCTCGAACCCATCTTTCTTGACTTTCAGGTCCCCCGTAAAGCGCCCATAATTCGAGTCATACATAAACAGGTGCGCCATCGTATCCAAGTCACCGAGATCGTTGAATGCGACGACATCGAACTCTTTCGGATATTTCTCTTTTAAGATTTTCAAGACCTGACGTCCAATTCTTCCAAATCCATTAATTCCTACACGAGTTGCCATGGTGATGCTCCTTAATTATTTAATAAGATTCAATCCGATTCCTTCTTTTCCCCGTTCAAGGGGGAAAGATCAAGTGGACCGGTTCTCTCTTCAAGCAAGGCGATCAACGCCTCGGCAAGTAAGTCTGGATCATGTCTCGAAGGCAGATCAGGATCGACCAGATCTGTGACGTACAGCGGTTCAGGTGAATTGCCATCAATACAGGGGTCAACCGCCTGTACACCTTCAGGTAGTTCTCCACTCAAGTTATCATTTGCGATGATTATGTCTACAATTTCTCTCCCAATATGCGCCTCAACGGCAAGCCAATGTTCGGGGCAGTTATACTTGTCTGTCTCACCAGGTTGTGTGGCGACGTTGCAGACATACACTTTAAATGCCCTGCTTGCCCGGATTGCCTTGGTGATGTCGGGGACTAACAAATTCGGCAGAATGCTCGTATACAGGCTCCCCGGCCCAATAAGAATCATATCTGCATTCAAGATGGCCTGGATTGCGGGTGGATATGCCGGAGGATCATTCGGCTCTAATTGCACTCTGCGTATCTTTCCAGGTCCTGATGAGAGACGACTTTCACCCTCAATCCTCACCGCCTCCCTCTCAGTTGATAACACCTTATCTGCCACCAGGTTAATTGTGCTTGCAGTTGACGGAAGAACCTGGCCGCGGATTGCAAGAACTCTACCGGCTTCCATGACACCCTCCTGGAAGCTCCCAGTTACATCTGAAATCGCCGCAATAAACAAGTACCCAAAGGAGTGTCCCCAGAGGTCAACCCCATCACTGAAACGATACTCAAAGAGCTGAGTGAGCAAATTCTCGTCGATCGAAAATGCCGCG
>CBDVCG010000007.1:0-17279 GCA_965372425.1 uncultured Anaerolineales bacterium | reverse complement strand
TCAATGATACTGCGAGGCAGTGCCACTCCAGCTAACGTAAAATTTGGGATCAATGCCATCACCCTCTTGTTCTTTCTGCTGCTTAAGCTTCCGGGGCTGCGCGATCGGGTCGATTTTACAAAGCCCGGCGATGAGGAAACTCAAGCCGCCACTGTGGGCTTAACTGCCGTCGTGACCGGTCTCTTTGTCCTCACGACATCCATTTGGGCGGGACCTTCCCACAGCATCGAAGGAGAGAATTGGGTGCTCGTGCTGCAGGGTCAGCTCGTGGCTACAGGCATATTGCTCACAATTGTTGGAGTTCGATCACTTCTCAGGAGACGAACGCTCACTCACACTGAGACCGCCCCAACCTCAAAGGGTTGATAAGATTCCACCCGCCTTAAACAGATTCTCGCCTTTCTCCCCTGTTTGAGAAGATTCGGTCTTAGGGGGAGGGAGAGGCGAGAATTTTTTTAACATTGATGGATCAAGCCGAGATAATCTTGAATACACAACGCGTGGTTAAATTAGAACGCGCCTGTGATCACACTAGATTCTCCGGGTTATGTGTGGTCCACTTCACGCTCTTCTTCAATTTCCGTGAGCAGTTCCAGATCCTTCTGCAAGTTTTGCGATCGAACTCGAAGACTCACGATATAGAGCGCCATCGTGACCAAGATCACGGTATAACCAAAAAACATATACCCAAACGTTTCTGCGGGAGCTTCCTGAATGAACATGTCTATTTACTCCATGGTTTTGATATGAGAATCGATTCGTATCGTCGGCTACTTTGCAAGTGCCTTCATCTTCATCGCGGCGACTTTCTTTGAAAATTGCTCCAGACGCACCCGGTACCACACCAAGGTGATGTACACAAATGTAAATGTGAGCAAGCTGAAGAAGAACGCCGTCCGCATCTCCGGGGTCATATCGAATGAGCCCGTCGCCGTTGGGTCTCCACTACCGATCACCACCGGATGGATCGTGCGAAAAAGGCGGATGGACAGAAATGTCAGGGGGACACTCAGAAATGCGATGATGGAATAGACAGCCCCAAATCGAGCCCGACGATCGGGATCCTCGATGCCCTGACGCAGCAGAATGTAAGCCAGATAAGCCAACAGCATAATTGTTGCCGTGACCAATCTCGGATCCCATGTCCACCACGTGTTCCAGATCGGTCGCGCCCAGATCGAACCCGTGACGATATTGATGAATGTAAATACGATGCCGATTTCGACCGAGGACAGAGCCAGGTCGTCCCAGCGAAAGTCTTTTTTTACCAGATACACAATGCCCGCCATAAAAGCGACGAGGAATGCCAGCGCGCCCACCCACCCGGCTGCCACATGGAAGTAGAAAACACGCTGTACATCTCCCATGACAGCCTCGCGAGGTGCATACACCAGCGTAAGGTACAATGCGATAACGAATAAAACAGCGGTAACCCAACTTAGGATTTTTAAAGCTTTTGGCGTTTTTTCCATATTCTCCTTCTTTCAAAAACAGGCTTTGGGATTAGAGAACCGGGATTGGGAAAAAGCCGATCCCTTATCCCTATTCTTCTACCACAAAATCAAACACCATAAACGAGACAGCGAGAAAAATCACATCATATGCAATCAACAGGTTAAGCCATGGCATGATCACTTCTATTTCAACGCCCAGTAAAAAACCGCTGCTCGCCTTCACCGCCGGGATCAACACGGGCAGGACAACGGGAAAGAGCAGGATCGGCAGAAGAAGATCTCTCGTTCTGGTCTGCACCGCCATTGAGGCCAGCAGTGTGCCCACGACAACGTAGCCGAAAGATCCCAGCAGGATGACCAAGATCAAGCCGGGGTCGAAGAGGTTCACGTTATACAGCACGCTGAACACCGGCAGCACAATGGCCGCCACGATGAGCATGAAGACCAGGTTTCCCAGCATTTTGCCAAAGTAAATGGCGCTGCGATCCACGGGTGCGAGCAGAAGTCCGTCCAGGCAGCCGCGGTCCTTCTCTATTGCCATAGACCGGTTCAAACCCAGAGTCCCCGCAAATGCGAACGTCACCCAAAGTATCCCTGATGTCAATGTTTCACGGGTGCGCACATTCAACTCCAGCGCAAAGTTAAAGATGAGGAGAACGAGCAGCGCGAACACAAGCATGGCGCTGAGCATCTCCCGGCTGCGCAGCTCTGCGGAGAGATCCTTCCAAATGACCGCTCCGACGGCCCGTAGATAACCATTAAGTCGTCCAAGGTTTTGCACGCCAGGCTCCGATGCCATGGCATCACTGGATGTGCTGAGTTCAGGCATAGGTCGCTTCCCTGTAGATCGACGGAAGATCACCCACCTCAATCTCGCCGCTGTTGATAGAACGCGAGATTCGGCCTTTGGAAAGAATATCCACCCGCGTGGCAAGATGCGCCGCCCTTGTGATGTCATGCGAGGTCATCACAACAGTGCGGCCTTCAGCGGCCACTCGCTGGAGCAATCCATCCAGCATTTCCGCAGCCTCCTGGTCCAAACCCGTATGCGGTTCATCGAACAGGAGTATCGAGGGATGATGCAGGATCGAGCGACCGATAGCCAATCGCTGCTGCATACCGCGGGAGAACTGGCGCACGAGGTCCCGGCGACGGTAACGTAATCCCACGAGCTCCAGGATCTCATCAATCCTTCGATCCATAAACCTTACTGAATACATGCGAGCGTAGAAACGTAAATTCTCCTCGGCGGTCAGATCCCCATAGAGGAGCGGTTGATGAGAGACAACACCGAGTCTACGACGTACGGCCTGTGCCTGCTTGGGGAGCGTAAACCCTGCTACCTGCACGCTTCCCATGCTGGCTTTCGATAACGTGGCAAGAATGCGTAGAAAGGTGGTCTTGCCAGCTCCATTGGGTCCCAACAATGCCACAAATTCACCTTGCTCGACGTGGAAGTCCATCCCGCGCAACACCGGAATTGCACCGAAGGTCTTAACTAAATTTCGAACTTCAATCATTCTCACTCTTCATGAGTTCGGCCAACTCCCGCTTCAAAGCTGCGCGGCGATCCTGATATTCCTTTTCGGAGATATCGCCGGAATCAAAGGCATCGTCAAGCGCAGCGATGGCATGGAGAAGGGTCCCCTTATCTCGGCGCACCTCCTGCTCGGTGACAGGTTCCTCACCCTTCTCTGGCGACCTCGATCCGACATATCGCCAGCCGATACCCACCAGGACCAGTGCCAGACCCAGTACGCCGATGCTGATCACCAGGTTCGTTGAATCCATCAACGAGGCCGAGGCGGGATGACGACCTGAAAGATCGAAGACGAGCGCCTCCCCTGCAGCGGGCGGCTCGATTGCATACGTGCGGAACTGCACACCACCCATATCACGCACACCCTGATCCTCAACACCCTCACCCCGTATCTCCGGTGCATCCTCAGCCGTCAGGACAACGATGGCACCGACCGGGACTGTCATGGGTTGTTGAAATTCTCGGCTCCGCTCATAGGGCAGTGTAAAGCTAAACACCAAGTCTAACGTTTCTCCTGGAAGAATGGGATCTTGAAGTATAACGCTGCCATCTGACATGCTCAGCGCCGCAAAGCTGGTCGCATCGGTCAGACGAAGATCCTGGTAACCCTCAGGGAGTGGGATCTCCAGGATCCCCGATCCCATCTCGCTAACTATAGTTGTATCCCCCGTGTTTGAGATCAGCCAAAGTTCGGATATATTGACGAGATCCTCGACCGCATAATCGAACACCAGATGAACTCGTTCTAGCTCCAGGTAATCTCGGTTTGATGTCGATTCAAAAACGACGATGGGGAGTTCCAAAATCGAAGCATCCTCGAAGAAATGTGCCGCCGTAGAGTAGTAGCGCACCCCCTCATGCTCGATGAAGGCGCCAAAAATCCGACCGGGAACGATCTCTAGATCAGTAAATTCGAAGTCACCGGCTCCATCAGTCGCTGTAGTCTCGGTAAGCACAGGTTGGTCTCCATCAAATGCAACCAGAGTCACCTCGAGATTCTCTGGGGGCGTCATTTCTGTTGTCCCTGTGATCGTCGTACCCATAATCGTCCCGAGAATTTCACCCTGCTGGTCAGCTTCATCGATCAGTTCGGTGAGTTCACCTTCAGATGCAATAAATCGGACGTAAGCGCCTATGGCCCACGGATCCTCTTCGTCGATCACGCCTTGAAAGGCGGGCATCGTTTCGCCTCCACTTGCGATAACCTCTGCCATATCTTCAAGCGAACGCGACGCCATGAATGCTGGATCTGAGAGGGCCGCGCCACCCTGTACCTTCTCACCCTCTGTGCCGTGACAATCCGCGCAGAGTTCTGCGTAGCGCTCCTCACCGCGGTTGAGTTCGGATTGGGGCGTGCTCAATGAGAGGGCATAGCCCACCACATCCCATCGCTCGGAATCGCTCAAGCTCGAAAAAGGAGGCATGAAACGGTTCATGCGCCCTTCCGTGACAATTTCATACCATTCAGCGGGCACCGCGATTCGAGCGATGTCCGTAGCTCCGAGTTGTGCAGGAGTGATTTCCAGGTTACCCGACAACGATCCATCCCCCATCCCCGTATCCCCATGACAAGGCGCACATTTCTCTGCATAGATCAACCCGCCGTTCATCAGATCGGGCGCTTGTTCAGGCGGAGAAATAACCGCAATGGATACAAGCTCATCTGCCGGAATTGAAGTCGAGGGCGGTGTCGTTGGTTCGGGAATATATGCTTGTTGAGTCGCCAATCCAGGCGGGGGGGTGACATCACCAGCCAGATTACAGGCTGACAGGAATAGGAAGGTGAGTCCCACGACCGCGAGAGATTTTCTCATGCTTCAGAGCCTTCCACAGACAATGATTCTCCGCAGCTCGTACAGAATTGATCCTCACTCAGGACCGCATTTCCGCAAGTCGGGCAAAATTGTGCGCGATCACCTGCATCTTTGGTGCGCAGTTGCTCGACAGCAGCTTCGATTTCCGCATCGAGGTCTCGAGCCCGGCTCAATTCTTCAGAAGAACCGGTGATTTCGTCGATCTCGCGCAGGGTTGAAGCGCCTTCCGCGACGTATTGGGCGCGCTGTTCCTGATAATCATCCTGCGTAATCTTTCCCATGGCAAAATCCATCTCCAGTTCCTGGAGACTGCGCAATAGTCGTTCACGATTGGCTTGAAGTTGGGAGAGGCGGCGATCTTCCTGGGTTACTCGCACACCCTCATGCGTAAAGAGCGGTTTGGCGACAAACGCAAATGCCACAATCGCAATCGCCAGTCCAACAATAAATGATCCGATGTCCATGCACCCTATCCTTCGTCCAGCAATTGATATTCGGTCAGTCAGGATGAATCAAGGTAACCAGCTGGGAACTAACTACACCCATTTTTAATAAGAGATTATTAATCCTCATTCACTTGTAAGGACGCCGTCGATCTGACGCTGAATCTCTTCCAGGGAGGTGTACGGACCAATTTTAACAGCCGCCAGTCTGCCATCCGGACCAATGATGTAGGTCTCAGGCACGCCTCGTATACGGAATGCCTGGGATATGCGCGTCCCAAGATCAGGACCGTTCGGGTACGTAATCCCGAACTTCTCAAGATACTGTCGTGCCTCCGTCTCCGTATCTACGTAGTCCACACCCAGGAACACCACCCCTTTGTCCTTATACATTTGATATGCTCGCTCTAACTCGGCAGCTTCCTGCTCGCAGGGCTTGCACCACGAAGCCCAGAAATTGATCACAACGACCTCACCGGCGAGATCCTCAAATGAGATAAGTTCGCCATCAAAGGTGGTCAAGGCGAGATCGGGGACTCTATCCCCCACACCGATCGGTCCCTCCTGGGTGCGGATCAAACCGATGCCGAGGACCAGCAGCAACCCGAGCACGAAAACCCATGCGAGAATCACGCCCCACTTACGCGCGGAGCCCTTCCCCTCCTCCGGAGAATCCGGGGTCAGTTGTTCTCCATCCTGCGCTTCTACTTGCTCGTCCATATCAGCCTCTCAGGAATCTCGTCGCCGCAGCTCTTCTTCCAGTTGAGCGACATAGGGATCATCATCAGGCATCGGAGCTGGGACAAACTCATCTGCATCCCGGCGCCAGGTCTTAAATGCACGATAGAGGATGAAAACACCGGCGGCGAATGCCAGTGGCGGCAAGATATAGACCAATACGCTGAATCCCTCTGCAGGTGGAGTCGCCAACACCCTGGCGCCATACTGATCCACGAAATATTGTTTTATCTGATCCTCGTTCCATCCAACGGTGAGCTTTTCCTTGATGGTCGCCCGCCACTGCTGACAGGCCAGTGTTGGACAAACATCCAGAGGAACGTTCTCACAAACCGGGCAGTAGAGTTCACGCGCAATGGCATTCACCTCATCATCCGTGGGCTCACGCGTCTGAGCATCCACCATCCCAACACCCACGGTGAGGAGCAGGACGATCGCGATGAAAATTGTCAGATAGTTCTGAACCCCACGCTTCATCCGAATTCCTTTCTCACGCCTGAGCAACCTTACGCCTGAGCATAAGAAGACCGCACACTTGTGCGGGACCTGAGTGAATCTCGCTCTTGATCGGGCCACGCAGCAACCAGTGTCCCTATGATGAACACAATCCCGCCCAGCCATACAAAGTTGACAAGCGGGTTGTGATACACCTTGAACGTCGCCCCTGCTTGCGCAATCGGCTCCCATCCTACGAGCAGCACGTAGAAATCATCTTCAAGCGTCGACCGAACGCCGGGGATTGTCATCGGCTGCTGTGCAGCGTAATAAAAATCCCGGCGGGGGTAAAGCTTGCCAACAAATTCACCGTCCTCATACACCGTAACGACAGCGCGGGCGACATTACGCCCATCCGGTGTATCAAACTGCGAGAGAGAATCATACGTCATCACGTAACGGTCCAGGGTGAGCTGCTCTCCCTGTGCCAGTGTGGCCTGGGTTTCACTCTGAAAAATCTCGATCCCAATGATGCCAAACGCCATGAGCACAACGCCGAGGTGAATGATGTAACCCCCGTAACGTCGTCGGTTTCTCCCGGCCAGGTGGGCCAGCGCCGTGGGGAGATTTTCCCCATGCCGGCGGCGTCTCGCCATCGCCCCGCGCCAGAATTCATAGATCGTCACGAATAGTACAAAGGAAGCAATCCAATAGCCAAAAAGTGCGCCAATTATCTGCATTCCCTGGAAATACAGGAAAATGGGCACGATGAGGGAGGCAATCATCGGCTTCCACATCGACGCGCCCAACATCTTCCACGAACTGCGACCGTACGCGGACAGCGGTGCGACTCCCATCAGAATCAACAGCCCTAACCAGAGAGGAGCGGTGGCTCTCTCATAGAAGAGGGGTCCGACGGTCACCTTCTGACCGGTGGCTAATTCTGAGATCAGCGGGAAGATGACCCCCCAGAAACACACGACTAAAATGCTTATAAAGAGAAGGTTATTCAGCAAGAACAAAGCCTCGCGGGAGAACATCGACCCGAGCTGATTCTCGCTCTTCAAGGAATCCCAGCGGCTGATGAGCAGCGCTAAGGAGCCGACAAAGGTCACTCCGATAAATATGAAGAAAGCCGGACCGATTGCGGATTGCGCGAATGCGTGGACGGAGGAAAGCACGCCCGATCTGGTGAGGAACGTCCCGAAGATGACGAGGCTGTACGTCAGGATGATGAGGATCATGTTCCAGCGTTTGAGCATCCCTTTCTTCTCCTGCACCATGACGGAGTGAAGGAACGCCGTACCCGTAAGCCAGGGCATGAATGCGGCAATTTCCACGGGGTCCCAGCCCCAATAGCCGCCCCATCCAAGCACATCGTATGCCCAACGACCGCCCAGAATCAACCCTAGCGAGAGGAACAGCCAGGCGACCAAGGTCCAGCGGCGTGTGATCCGGATCCAGCGGTCATCCGTCCTCCGGGTGACCATTGCGGCGATGGCGAAAGCAAACGGGATGACAAAGGATACGAATCCTAAGTACAACATCGGTGGATGAATCACCATACCCGGATGTCGCAGCAGGGGGTTCAATCCCACTCCATCCGCAGGCACGAGGGCGCTTGTGCCCTTGGGTTGAATCATGGCAGTTACCTGCTCGCCGGCCGGTGTGAGCCACAGCCGGACGAAGGGATTTTCATCGAAGAACAGGCTCAGGCTGAGGAAGAATGCCAATGTCACCATCGTCACGACGATCACCCACGGTAGCAATTCGCGATCGCGATCCCATTTCCTCAAGCTCACCGCGCCGGCAAACGCGGCCATGAGCCAGGACCAGAACAGCAAGGAACCTTCCTGCCCACCCCACAACGCCGTCACCCTTAAATAGGCGGGCATAGAATCGCTGGTCACAGAAGCCACATACGCATACTCATATCGCCCGCTTGTAAGCAGCCAGATCAGCGCTAGTGAGGAAACAGTGAGTAAAGGCCATATAAGAAGCATGGCACGGCGAGCACTTTCCACATATTCAGGTTTTCGTTTTAATGCACCATAAGCGGCGACACCTACACCATAAAGTGCCATGATAAACGCGATAACCAGAATGAAGTATCCAATCCAGGCGATCAAGCTTGAAACCTCCCTTTTAAGGCCTCTATATCAGAACCTCTCACTGACATCCCGATATCTAATCAGGCCAAATGACTGTGCCCAAGAAAATATTTTCATCCTTTCGGCACTGTTCGATCGATCAGCCGACCGAATGCGACCACAAATTTTAACACCAAAACCATGATATGGAGGAAGTGAACATCACCACTTTTATAAGTCGAACTTCAGGTTTGATGTCATGCTGACCACAGTATTGTGGCGTATCCACATTAAGGACAGATGAAATATCGGATCCACACATCATCACCCGAA
Organism: uncultured Anaerolineales bacterium; assembly: GCA_965372425.1. Classification (GTDB taxonomy): domain Bacteria; phylum Chloroflexota; class Anaerolineae; order Anaerolineales; family E44-bin32; genus E44-bin32. Next base: position 8,432 of record CBDVCG010000007.1, on the reverse strand, counting down.
TTATGATGGTTAACAGCGCACTTCTCTACCCATTGAGGGTAGAATAGTGCGAAATTGGATGAGCAGCACTTTCTGTACGGGTCTCATCGGAGATCCTGATAGTATTCAAGCTCTGCTGTAAAAAAAAGGGTCTCAGGGCAATGATCGCTTTATGGAATTTCTGATGCGAGATCTCAGCACCGGATTTATTGGCGGTTTCATCAATGACTGGATCCAAGCTTCGTATGTGAGAGGCATTAAATAAACGATGGATAATGGGCGAAGACGTGAGGCTCCCCCGAGCTCTCTCGCTGAAAATGCCGCTTGGTCGGAAGCAAAACAGAAATCTTGGGTCCGAACCCATTTCCCAGGTGCCCTGAGTCTGCGAATTAAAGTAACCCTGATCATTCTCTTCCCTTTCATCATCGGCCTAATATCCTCCATTCTCCTCGAAACGAATCGCCATCGAGAACGAGGCTTGGCCAGTATGTCGCTTCTGGCTTCACAGACAGGGCAAGTGATCGAGCACGCTTTGCAGCGGGATATGCTCATCTCCGACTTCGAATCCATTCAATCCACGTTCGACGACATTGCAGTCGATAGCCGGGTTCAAACACTCGTAATGTTGGATCGTCAAGGAAAGATCATTTTTTCACCGGACGACAAAGAAATCGGTACATTCAAAGATTATTCGGAACCCTCCTGCCAACCCTGTCACAGCTTGCCTCCGGCAGAGCGACCATCTGGCATCGTTGTCACAATCGCTGAAGGTCAACGGGTATTCCGTAGCATGCATCCAGTGGAGAATCAGCCTGCATGCACACGGTGCCACGACCCACAAGAAAGAATATTGGGCCTGCTCCTTACAGATTTTTCCATCGCTCCCGTCGAAGAAGCGCTGGCCAACGATATTCGTCTCTCCATCGGTTGGTGGGTATCGATGGGCCTCATCACCGCGATCATCGCCAACCTCGGCATCAATTGGATGGTGATCCGTCGCCTGGAAATACTTGCGGCAGCCATGTCGGGTTACATCGAGGGCCGGGATCATTCGGCTCTTCCAGAGACACCAAGGGATGAAATCGGGCAACTCAGTGGATCTTACAATGTGCTTGTAAAAACGATCCACGAGCGCAATCTGGAAAATCAGCGCCTCTCTGAGGATCTCCGGTTCCGCCTACACGAGAGGGAAGTTATGCTTCGACGGTTGATCACGAGCCAGGAACAAGAGCGCAGACGTGTGGCCAACGAGCTACATGATGATCTAGGACAGCGTATGAGCAGTATCTCGCTGAATTTAGAATTTTTGCTGCGCACACTACCATCGGATTCCGAATCGGCACGTCTCCAAATTTCTGAAATTCAAGGTCTCATATCCGAGACTACGGGTAGTATGCACGACATGGTTTTCGGACTACGTCCAAGTGTGTTGGATGACCTCGGCATCGTCCCAGCTATAAAAAATCTATGCCAGAGAATGCTTGAACCAGCCAAGATTAGATTTGAAGTAAAAATCATATCCCTCTCCGACCGATTGCCCGCAAACGTTGAAACTGCTATTTTTCGAATCACACAGGAGGCCATCAATAATGTGATTCGTCACGCTGAGGCCCACAATGTTATGATCCGTCTACGATTAAAAGACGGTTGGGTCGAGTTAGAGATCATAGATGACGGGATCGGCTTTGACCTTCAATCAACTCAGGCTTCATCCGACATAAGTTCGGGCATAGGCTTATTAGGGATGCGGGAACGTGTCGAGCTATTTCACGGGGAGTTCTTCATTAAGTCAGCACCCTCCTCAGGAACGACTGTTCAGGCTCGAATCCCTCTCGAAGAACAAGATAATGGTCGATAAGGTTCGCATTCTCATCGCGGATGATCACACGATATTTCGCTCGGGCCTGAAGCTGCTTCTGGGCTCAGAAGCCGATTTTGTGGTTGTAGGTGAAGCCAAAGACGGTAACCAAGCGGTTCTTCTGGCCGGCGATCTCAAACCGGATGTCGTTGTCATGGACATCGGCATGCCAGGCTTGAATGGTCTTGAAGCTACAAAGACTATCAAAACCCAACACCCAGAGACCAACGTGCTTGTTCTTACGATGCACCGCTCTGAAGAATACTTTTTTCAAATGCTGGAAGCAGGCGCATCCGGATACATCATCAAGGGGGCCGAAACTGCTGAATTACTCAACGCTATTCGCTCAGTCGCCCGGGGTGACGTTTTCTTGTATCCATCCATGGCTCGTCGCCTCGTACAGGAATACCTCGATCAGGGGGAGCAGTTGGCTACGGATGAAAACCCTCTTTCACCTCGGGAACAGCAGGTCCTGCAATTGATCGTCGATGGTTACTCAAGCAAGGAAATCGCAGAACAGCTTGTGATCAGCCCCAGCACGGTCCACACCCACCAAAATAACATCATGACGAAACTTAACCTGAATTCCCGTCACGAGCTTGTCCGCTACGCTCGCAAACAGGGCTTGATCAGCAACGGGTAGTCTTACCGGATTCCCATCCAGGATTAAACTTTTACCCTTGGATTAATCGCCAGATGATTTGGCGATTTTTGCTATTGGTTTGGCACTCTGAATGATTATATTTCGTTCCATTTTTCACTATCCTGTAGTGTGAAGGAAATTGTGATGGCCAAATCCTCTGTGTTCATCATCTGGAATAATCCTTTATTCCACGAAGCTATCCGTCTCCTTCTACGCCATCCGAATATCAAAATCATTGGCGCGACGACTGATCACGATGATGCGCAAACGCAGATCGCCAAACTACATCCTGATATTGTCATCTTGGAGACTTCTAGCGGAGGCGAAGAATTGAACGGTGAAACGTTCTCGATCTTGCGAACCGGGCCCAAGGTTGTTTGTCTGGGCTTGGCCGACAATGCACTCAGCTTGTATCAGCGACGCGAGAAGATCATCGACCATCCAGATGAGCTGCTCAATTTCATTTTTCAAGGGCAGCCGGACCATCATAACAAAAAATAACTTATGACTGACATGGCTAAAACATCTCGCCATTCTCGAACGATCCTTATCTTTTTTGGATGTTTTATTATCCTCCTCGTCATTCTCGCGATTATTTTAAGCCAGCGCGCCGTATACGCTGCCCCTGATCAACCGATCGATTTCAGTCACAAGAAGCACGATGAATCGGGGGTTCAGTGTTTGTTCTGTCATCCAAACGTGACACGATCTGATCTTGCCGGCATACCTTCAGTTGAACGATGCGTAGGTTGTCACAGGGTAATAGCGACTGAAAGCGAGGAAATCCAGAAAGTTCTTGGATACTGGGAGCGACAGGAACCCATTCCATGGGAACAGGTCGTGGAGATGGCTGACCACGTCTTCTTTAGTCACTCTCCCCATTACAACGGTGGGGTGTCTTGTGAAACCTGCCATGGAGCTGTGGGGGAAATGGAAGTGACATCCGCTGCGATGAACATGGACATGGGATGGTGCCTGGATTGTCACTTAGATCAATCAGAGGAGATAACAATATGGCTGAGCGATTGTTTGCTCTGCCACGAATAGGTCATCGATGTTGAAAACAAAGCTCACGCGCAGAAACTTTCTCACCATTCTTACTGGCAGCGGTGTCGCGACTGGTCTCAGCCCCCTCGTTCGTCAGGTCGCGCTCGAACCATATGTTCAACCACCTGAGGAGGCTCTTCCCGGACGAGCGACCTGGTACGCAACTTCCTGCCGCCAATGCCCGGCTGGATGCGGGGTCATTGTTCGCGTGATTAATGGAAGACCGCGCAAGATCGAAGGGAATGCGGCACACCCTTTGAACCGGGGGAAGATTTGCGCCCGCGGACAATCTGGCCTTCAGGTTCTCTACAACCCTGATCGAGTCCAAAACGCCCTCCACCAAAAGGGAGGGCGTGGTTCCCGTTCCTTCCAACCCATTACCTGGGATGATGCCCTTGAAACGCTCGCGGACTCTCTGACCTCCATGGGAAATCCTGAAGAATTGGCTTTTCTCAGCGGCCAACCGAGTCATCATCTCTACACGCTCGTTAACCAATTCCTCGAAAGCTTCGGAGGGCCCCGTCCCTGGATCTTCGATCTTCATGGCGCCATTGAGGGTCGAGACCGGGCTACGGCGATGAGCTATCGCTGGTTTGGAGCAAATCAAGCCCCCATTTATGACATCGCCCACTCAGATGTCGTCTACTCCTTTGGCGCAAATTTCTTGGAAACATGGATGTCGCCGGTCGCGCAGAGCCATAACTACGGGGATATGAGACAGGGGCAGCTCGGTGGACGAGGGATGCTCATCCATTTCGAGCCTCGCCTCTCTTCCACGGCAGCTTCCGCGGATGAATGGTACCCGATATCACCCGGCACAGAGGGCATGGTAGCGCTGGGGATTGGTCGCATCATCGTCGAAGAGAACCTGGGGCGGACAGGAGCACAGCGTAAAAACGCCCACCTCTTCCGGAACGTGGATATTAATCTAATTTCTGACATCAGCGGGGTGGAAATCGAAAAACTACAGCGTCTTGCAAGGATTTTTGCCGAAGCCAACCGGCCTGTTGCCATACCGGGAGGTAATCTGGCCGGTCACAGTAATGTCGATGATGCCATGGACGCCGTCATGGCATTGAATCTCATCTTGCGGCGATTCGGTCGAGAGGGGGGTGTCTTCCTCCCGATGCAAGTTCCCGCAGCACCCTACGCTCAGGAAATCCCCTCGACTTCCTTCAGTCAGGTCCTCGATCTGGTGGATCGAATGAAGGGAGGAAGAGTGCAAACTTTGTTCATCCACGGAACCAATCCGGTTTATGACCTTCCGCCATGGGTCGGCTTTGTCGAAGCGCTGGAGCATGTCCCTCTTGTCGTCTCCTTCAGCAGCTTTATCGACGAAACCGCGGTTCAGGCTGATTACATTTTACCTGACCACACCTACCTTGAAGGATGGGGATATCACGTCCCTTCTCCAGGCACAGACCGACCCTTTGTGAGCAGCCAACAACCCGTTATCCAACCTCTGTACGATACCCGATCCACAGGCGACGTCTTCATCCACCTCGCCCATCACCTCGGAGGCGAAGTCAGTGAAGCGTTGCCATGGGCCGATGAGGAGGATTTCTTAGAACAGAGTAGTGCCAATCTTTTCGGTTCAAGTATTAGCGTGTATGACTCCAACTCGCCAGATGGATTTTGGAGTCGATGGCGCCAATATGGAGGTTGGTGGTCCCAGAAACCGATATGGACGGAACCTGAATTGAAAAACTCCTTCTCCGAAGCTATATCGGTTCCATCAGCGACATTCAATGGAGATGAGGAAGATTTTCCCTTCATCTTGATGCCATATGAAACCGTGACGTTGGGCGACGGCAGGGGTGCGAATCAACCCTGGCTCCAGGAGACGCCAGACCCTATGACAACGGCACGTTGGGGTACCTGGATCGAGATCAACCCGGAGACTGCTAAAAAACTGGAAATTGAGAACAACGACATTGTGCGCGTCATTTCCACACAGGGGGTGCTTGAAGCCCCTGTCGTGATCTTCCCCGGTATCCGGCCCGACGTTGTAGCCATTCCGATCGGACAGGGGCACCAAGATTACGGTCGCTTTGCAGCTGGGCGAGGAAGCAATGTAATGAACCTGATCGCACAGATCGAATCAATCCCCGAGGAGATGAATTGGGCTTCGACACGCGTTCGCCTGGAGCGTGTCGGGCTCGTGAAGAACCTTGCTAGGTTGGAGAATTTAGATGGCGAAGGCCGAGAAACAATACGCTGACGAGACGCAAAACCTCGAAGGAAGACGTTGGGCAATGGTGATCGATCTTGATCGCTGTACAGGGTGTCAGGGTTGTGTGGTCGCCTGCCACGCCGAGAACAACATCGCCATCGCCGGTGAAGAAGAAGCATCAAAGGGGCGCACGCTTCACTGGATACGGATCGAGCGATATTGGGAGGGGGAATACCCAAATGTTAAAGCCCGTTTTATGCCGGTCCTATGCCATCAATGCGGGGCGGCTCCGTGTGAACCCGTTTGTCCTGTATTTGCTACATATCACAACCCCGAGGGCCTCAACGCCCAAATCTATAACCGGTGCATTGGAACACGCTTTTGCGGCAGCGCGTGCCCCTACAAGGTGCGCGTGTACAACTGGTTTAAGCCTGAATTTCCCTCTCCGCTGGAACAGCAGTTAAATCCCGACGTCTCCGTTCGGGAACGAGGCATTATCGAGAAATGCAGCTTCTGCATCCAGCGTATCCGGCGCACCGAGCTTGATGCCGGTGTAGAAGGCAGACCTCTCCATGACGGTGAAGTCCAACCTGCATGCGTGCAGTGCTGTCCGACCAATGCACTCGTATTCGGTGATCTGAACGAACCGGAAAGTCAGGTCAGTCGATTAGCACGAAGTCACCGCGCCTTCCGAATGTTGGATTTCTTGGGCACTGACCCTGGCGTAATCTACCTCAAGGGAGGCGAAACCAATGTCTGACCAGCGCATACGGGGACAAGGATTAGAAGATGTGGTCCCCGATGAATTGGAATTGAGTGATGAGGCGAAGGGACTTATGCTCTTGGAGCAACGCAGCGACCGAGAGATCAACGAGGCCGTTCTAAAACCAATGTTCGAAACCGGTCCTCGCTTCTGGATCCTGGTCGCGGTATTGCTCGCAATCGTGTTGTGGGGACTTTATGCATGGGGCTATCAAATCAGATGGGGCATGGGCACCGCCGGGATCAACCGCCCCGTGTACTGGGGTTTGTATATCTCAACATTTGTCTTCTGGGTGGGGATCAGCCACGCAGGCACCATGATCTCTGCGGTGCTTCGCCTCCTCAAAGCCGACTGGAGAAGGCCGATTACGCGCGGCGCAGAAGCGATGACTGCCGCTGCATTGATAATGGCCAGCCTCTTCCCGTTTATCCATCTCGGGCGTGTTTGGAAATTCTACTGGATGATCCCATATCCCAATAACCGTGCTATGTGGCCAAATTTCCAGTCTCCACTCATGTGGGACATGATAGCCATATCCACTTACTTGATCGGTTCCACTCTGTACTTATACCTCGCCCTCATCCCTGATCTGGCTATGGCACGTGATCATACTTCCGGGTGGAGAAATAAACTTTATCGTACTTTCTCCCTTGGATGGCGGGGGACTGAAGCGGAATGGCATAAATTACAGCGTGCATTGAGGATCTTTTCAATCGCCATCATCCCCGTGTTCCTTTCCGTACACTCCATCGTCTCCTGGGATTTTGCGGTGACTATCCAGCCCCGTTGGCACAGCACAATCTTTGCGCCGTATTTCATCATCGGTGCCGTCTACTCTGGTCTCGCCGCACTAGCATCCATCCTCGTTATCGTTCGCAAAACCATGCACCTTGAGGATTTCCTTCGTTCCGAGCATTTCAATGCCCTGGGAAAGTTGATCATGATCGCAGGGATGGGATGGGTGTATTTCTGGTTCACCGGGTTCATTGTGGAATGGTACGGGAACGAACCAGTTATCCGAGAGCTGCTCCATGACGAGCTAACGGGCACGCTGGCTCCACTATTCTGGATGCAAATGACTTTCAACGTAGTGCCCATCGCGCTCTTGGTGTTCAAACGAGTGAGAACTACACCAGTACTGCTTCTCATCGTTACTTTGTCCATCAATGTAGGGATGTTCATCGAGCGCACCCTGATCGTTATTGGTAACCTGCAGCGCAACTACCTTCCCTTTAACTGGGGGACCTACAAACCCACCTGGGTTGAGATCAGCATCGTCGCCATGACATTCGCTGGCTTCATTCTTCTTTACACGTTGTTCTCCCGCATCGTTCCCTACGTCCCCGTATGGGAGATCAAAGAAGGTCGTCTGCGATACAGCCTGCGCCGGATCGGGCGCCTGTTGGTGCCTACGGCGGCCGATATTGAGTAGGAGGCACTATGGAAAAACAAGCGAAATGGATCGCCCTTTTCGAGAAAGCCTCCGCAACCGCGTCGGCCATTGACGATATTGAGGCAGCCGGCGTGGACGACAGTGAAATCGTCGTAATGACGGGTGTCCCCTATCCCGAAGGAGCGTTGGGGCGTCACGTGGAGTGGACGCGCCTTCCGATCATCGTGCTCGCTGGAGCAATTGTGGGGTTTCTGATAGGCATTTTCCTTTCGGTAATCACACCCCACCTATACCGCCTGGATGTGGGCGGCCATCCATCGGTGGGGTTCGCCCCTGCTGCAGTGATTACCTTTGTTTTCACGATGCTGGCTACGATTATGGCCACTTTCCTGGGTGTGATCTGGGAGATGAACTTCCCGGAGTTCGGACCGAAATATTATGACGAGCGAGTGACCGATGGTTATCTGGCTTTATTGGTTGAACACAACCCGGATTTGGATGAATCTGTTCGCAAAGCGATTGAGCTTGAGGGGGGTCAAAATATACATCGGCCGGAGAAGAAACTCCTGTGAGTAC
>CBDVCG010000006.1:0-18730 GCA_965372425.1 uncultured Anaerolineales bacterium | reverse complement strand
CAACCACCATTCCAAGCCCGCGAACAATGGCTTATCCACACGAGTCATCAGCATACGCTGACTGCCAATTCCAAGTGTGAAACTGTGTGTGGCTAACATGCCGATGAATGTGAAGACAAGAAAGTCCACGACCTTCTGCATACGGTCCGACTTTCGCAATAGCAGGACTCCCCAGTAGCCGATCAGCCCCACCCAGGAGATCACCATAGGCAACGGAAAACCCTCCACGAAGCTTACATACGGGAGGAACATGAACATGCCGCTAATGGAAGGGACTGCGAGGGCGGTCAAAGCCGCTGCAAATGCCCATTCTTCCCCTCGATATAAAGGGACTGTCATGACTAAGAGCGTCACGCCCGCGACAAAACCCACCGCTCGCCAGAAAGGATAAAAGAATGAGAAGAGCGTGATCCCGCTTGCAAATTTTGGTTCGTTGACTACCGTCTCGATCAGTTTGGCCAGCACCCTCTCGAGCGAGGTCTGAACGATCCACGGTACCGCAAGAATAAGAAATACCCCGACCAACGTACAAAGCACAACCATCACAATCCGATTGTTTCTCGGCGTACTCGCCATACATGCCTCCATATCTAGGTATACTGCTTCTTTGTGAAGAATAGTACTATTCGAGGCCTACGTCCTTGCGTTAAAGCAAATTCAGTCAACGATTCGGCGTTTTCTCAGTGGAGTTTAAATAGGTCTTGTATTAAAGTACATCCAAACAAATCGTCTTGAGACGTACCCAGGAGAAGCATGGTGACAGATTTAAAGAATCTACTGGAAAAAACCGAGCCATTCTCTAGCTTTTCAGATGGCTTACGCGATGAGCTTCTCTCCCTCGCTCGCCAGAAGACGTATGCAGAGGGTGAATTTGTGACCCTAAGTGGCGACCTTTGGCCTCATTTGATGCTGGTTATAGAGGGCGAATTCCATGCCGTGAAAGAATCATCTGAAGGAAGAAGCCTTGTTGTGCTCTCGATCACCCGCGGCGATGTCTTCTGGGGCCTGACATTCTTCGACACAAAGTCCATCATGCCCATTTCTCTGTTAGCTGGGAAACTGGGCTCGATCGCAACCTGGTCGCGCGAGGATGTGCTTCCAATGTTGGTCGAGAACGGCCAGGCGCTCTGGTCCCTCTGTGGGTTGCTCGTCGACCGGATGAAACAGGCGAGCAATATTGTTGAAAGTCTTGCGTTCCAGCCGGTCGCCGGGCGGATGGCTCAACTGCTCTTGGATCGCTACGGCGATAAGGGGGAAGATCCTGTGGCACGAGATCTGACCCTCGACGCAATGGCAGCTTACGTTGGCACAACGAGCGAAGTAGTGTGCCGCATTCTTTATCGTTTTTCAGACGAAAACTTGATAGAGATCACACGTACAGAATTCTCGATTGCGGATAAAGACGGTCTGGCAAAATATGCGCAGCAGGGATAGCGCATGTTCGTTCAATCATGGAAGCTAAGGCATAATCAGGCAGAGGCCTCAAGATCCATAGCTTGAACATGTCTCAAATCCAGGGAGTCAGGAAACTCCCCTTCCGGTCGGGGGCGCATTAATCCTCGCGCATCTTCCGGAGGAGATTGCGAGTCACTTCGTTCCTCGCAGCAACATCGTTCGATCGACCGACCATGAAGGGTCGGTCTCACAGCTTAAGCCCGGAGGGCCGCCCAAGGATTTCCCTGGCCCTTTGGGCTGAGCTGCTCAAACCTAATGGGTTGAGCTTCAGGATGCGGAGCGCCCTTCTGCTCTGAGCCTGAAGGTTCAGCTCCGGGCGTACCCTTAATCTGTCATTTCGAGAGAGCTGAAAAACGACAAGCAAGAAACTCTTATGATGATATCCTTATAAACATCCCGCAGGCATGGCACCCGCGGGAGGTTGGTTATCTCGATGAACATGTGACCTTAGAGAGGGACCAACCTGATCCCCCCCAAAGCATCCAGAAAGCAAATCGAGGTCACTAGTTGAAAATGTAAGAGCTGCTGCACCGCCTCTCGATACCGATTCATCTGTGGCCGATACTCCTCGACAGCTTTTTGGACAGCCTCATCGTCCCGCAGTTCATCCGTCTTGAAATCAACAATCCTCCACTCACCATTCACCTTGTAGAGGAGGTCTATGCGACCCGAGTCAACCGTCCAGGAGGGATGTGGTCGTGAGTAAGGAAGCTCATGATAGCGTTCATCAGCACCTTCGATCTCAGTCAAAATGGGATGTTCCTGCACGCGCATGAGCAGTTTCTCTGCTTCATCGACTGCCCGACGACGCTGATCCGCGTCGATCAAACCCGCCTCCAACGCAAGCACATTGAGTGTGTTCAAACGTGCTGCGGTTCCCGGGAAAGACCAACGGCGAATGATTTCATGGACCATGGCGCCAACCACTACTGCAGGTGCATGCTGTCTGGTACCTGTCGCTCTCCAATCTCGTTCCAGTTCCAGAAAATCGTCGAATCTGCCCATATCATCCACGCCGATGGGCGTATAGATCGTCTTCGATTTGGATGAAGGCCAGACCTCGCTCGGCGTGTCCCGCGCCACCCTAAACTCTTCATCAGCAGCAACCGACACAAGCACTTCAGAGCCATCGGGCAATGATGCTTTTTGAACTTGCCCCGGGTTTGCACCCAATTCCTCCGGGCTCAAGTCGAGCAATTCAAGGAATGATTTCATCCAGCCGTTTGCTGCGTACGCGCCACGCTGCAGGGAAAGATGACCACTAAGGATCAATCGCTCGCGAGCCCTCGTCGCTGCGACATAGAGGATGCGCGTCTCTTCCGCCATCGACTGCTGTCTGTCCAATCTCTCTGCAAGTTTATAAATAAGCGGCTCACCCAACCTTCGCTCAATACGGAAGGCAGGTCCTGTCTCCTTCAACAAATAACTCGGCTCTCTTCTCAAGACGGATCCTCTGGAGGCATCGGCAAGGACAACCGTAGAGAATTCAAGCCCTTTGGCCTTATGAATGGTCATTAACTGAACTGCACCAAGAGCTTCCGTCGGCGCCTCACCTTCACGAGCACCGATGTCCCGCATCGAGCGTAGATACTCAAAGAATGCACGTATATGAACCAAACCACTCCGCTCAGCATCCTGGAGGAGCTTATCGAGATTCCTCCACAGACGTGTGTGCGAAATCGCCAGGATTGCGCGGTAATCCAGATAATCAACAACCCGTTTGAGCAGCTCCGCCACCGTCATCCTATCGACCAAGGGTCGAAACTGCTGGAGGAATTCACGAGCATGAAGCGCAGCAGCTCGGTCATCTTCAGAGAGATGATCCAGGTCACCAGCCAGTGCATCCTCAAGCGGAATTGGCTCATCGCTGGGAATGCGAAGCGCGTACAATCCCGGGTCGCTGATCCGAAATGCCGGTGACCGCAGCAATCCTGCTAAGGCTGCGTCGTTCCATGGTTCGCTGATCGCACGAAGAATATTGAGGAGATCCCGGATTTCAGGACGATCGTAAAAGCCTGATCCGGCAACTGTGACGAAGGGGATGCCTGCAAGTTCCAGTGCATCTTCATAAACACTGAAGGCTGTCGCTGCCCGGAACAGCAAGGCAATCTCATCCCAACTTTCTACCCAACCCGCGGCTTTAATAACCGATAACCTACTCGCAAGAGATTCAGCCGCATGGTAACGTGCAGCGCCTGCTCCCTCCCCCAGACCCAAAATGACTTCAGTATAGGGAGGATCAAGATTGGATTTAGCCGCGGTTCTGTGTGCATCAAGATTGCTGTAGGGTACGGCGTACAAACGGTCTGGATCATCTTCGATACCCATAATAGGAGCGAGAAGTCCGTCGATTTCAGCGAGCAGCCCTTCATGCGCCCGAAAGGTCTTCTTAAGTTCGACATGTACGCCTCGTCTTGCCTTGATCTCCCGCTCGACTCGGCGGAAAACGCTGACGTCAGCGCCTCTGAATCTATAGATGCTCTGACGAGCATCTCCCACGATAAATAGTTTGCCGATGTCATTTCCGCACAGTGAGTCGATGATCGTTCGCTGTCTCTCGTTCGTGTCCTGGAATTCATCCACAAGGAGCGCTGCAATCTTAGACTGCCAGTGTTCCGCAACTTTCTGGTTGGCAAGCAGATTCACAGCACCCGATTCCAAATCATCGAAATCCAGGGCGGACTGGCGATCGAGCGCCTGCGTATACTCTTCGCGTGCCTGGATAAACAGCCGCTTCACACGAAGATAAGTTTCTGCCCACAGTTCTTCCAAGGCCGCGTCAGGTTGTGGATCAGAACTCGATGATCCACCAAGCCAGGGGTTCAGAATCTCGTCGTAACTTGTTTGCAGTGCCGCCTGTAATTCCTTCGCAGAAGAACCCTTCAGCCCTGCACCCCGCTTCAATCCTTTCCGTCGTAGTAAGAAGAGCGCCCTCGCGGCTCCAAGAAGATCGTCTCCATCCAGGTTGGTCCTTGCTTCCTCCCAATATTCGAGCAGCACATCAATCCTCTGCGCAAGATTTTCTCCAGCATCGGCTACGAGCCGATCAGCGTCCTGCAGAACCTCGAGTTCCGCAATACTCTCCAACACAAGTTCATTTTCTATAAACTCGTTGAGAGCTGCCCGTATAGCCGCGTCAGATTGGGCCGTCTCCTCAGAGTCGAACAGCGCAGATGCATCCAGTCGGTGCTCAAGTAGGGATCGGATTAGTCGGCGGAGACCATCGGTGGTGAATGATTTGTAGAGCTGTGCTGTACTCTCGTCCTCCAACGCCCAGATGAGGGCGGACTCTACCGCTTCGGCCCTCAACGCCAGACTTGCGCCCTCCTCCACCACCTCAAATTCTGGATCCACGCGCGCTTCAACCGGGTGAGCTCGCATGATCTCCGAGCAAAGACTATGGATGGTCCCGATTCGAGCAGCATCCATGCCAATCTCAAGTTCTTCCCAGAATACTCGTTTTGCATCAACTTCCTCGGCGCGCGCCCGTAGGGCAACGGCTTTCCGAATACGATTCCGCATTTCACGAGCGGCTTTCTCGGTAAATGTGATTGCAGCGATCTGGCGGGGTGTTGTGCGATGCTCGAGCAGCCAGAGATAACGACCCACGAGCGTACTCGTCTTCCCTGTTCCTGCCCCAGCGGTGACGATGATATCTCGACCCTCGGTCTTGACCGCCAGCTTCTGGTCCGGTGTAAGGTTATGAAGGAAGGGGTCTTCATCCATCGCCGACATCATTTCCTCGAAATCTCCTTATACATCCAATTACTCGCGCATGGACAATGCAAACCGAACTCATCACGTCTCGAGACCAGAAACGAAACCGGCATCATTGCAGATCCATACTCTCCCTGCCATCACAAATAAACATCTCGATCACCACCATCCCGTTTGATACCTCCAACACCATTCCACAGCAGGACAGTACGATGGGCAGCCGCCATCAGGAACCGCCGGCATAAATTGACCGGCTCGGATCCCCTGAACGACCTCTTGAATATGTATTCGAGCCACATCCATGGCGCCCTCTGGACCCAACCATGTATCGCCATTACTGGTGTGTTTGAACTTGGATAATTTAAGAGATCCGGATTTTGCGGCTCGAATCATCCAGTAAAAACCCTCGACGGGTTCACCCAGATCGAGGGCATCCCGCGCCCCTAACGCGTATATCGCCAGTTGAAGACGCCTCCCCCGAATAAGGTCGTCCCTTCCGAGGTGACTCGAGCCTGTCTTATAGTCGATGATGCGCAGCTCCCCGTCCTTGTTACGATCCACACGATCAATGATTCCCCTTGCGAGGACGCTCTCACCTTCGAGCTCTATTTCTACCGGTCGCGAATCGCCGATACCGAATTTCTGCTCATAAGCGTAGGGAGTCCAACCCTGCGAAACTTCCCCTAAGGCAGCAATAGTCTCCACAAGCGTTTCGAGCAGTTCTTCACGCTCCCAGAACCAGAGTGCGGTTGGCTGGAAACCAAATTCCTCAGGAGCATTTGTGAACATTTCCTCCGCGATACCCGGGAGAACACTTAATACCGAATCTGTGCTTGCTGGGTCTGGCGCTGCGGGGTAAACCCTCTCAAGAATGGCATGCAGGATCAATCCCAACTGGGCGGGATCATACCCTGGTTCAGGTGGATCACGTGGATCGAGTTTCATCGCCGAAGAAGTCAAAAAGAACAGGGGGCATTGCGCATAGGATTCTATTCTGCTTGCGCTCCATACGTGATCACTTCCGTAAATCTGCGAAAAATGTCCTTGAATCGAGTCCAAATTCCCCTCGAAGGGTCCTGCTGCCATTCGAGCCTGGCGCGCGCGCACTATTTCATTCGCAGATTGGAGAGATTTCCACCGAGGCGCAAGCCCTTTCGCCCATGCTGGCAGCTTACGTTTTCTGACTGACCAGAAGAGAAGTTCTTCCGGTGAGGCAGCATCTTCAAGGGTGCGCGGGGCACCCGGTCGAACTCTTTTGACCACGTCCACGAATAAGGAATTCGCGGCTGTCCAGAATGGTGACGGCTCCCATGAACTCCCGTCCTCGGCCAAATACGGGCGGGTGAGCAGCAGGAATTGATCGGCGCGTGTAACCGCTTGATAGAAAAGACCCCCCTGGTCTCTACCCAGACGGAGATCGAGTCCAATTGATTTCCTGATCGCCTCATTTAGAAATGGATCCTCCCGCTCGACTTCAGGGAAAATTCCCTCCGACAATCCCAACACTGCGACAGATTGGAAGCGCATCCCACGAGCCTCAAGGACTCGCAGCACAAGCACAGCTGGCTGCCGCCAATTTATTCGAGCGGTGAAGAAGACGTTTTCAATTAATCTCCGCAATTCTGCGATAAATTCCTCATAACCAATCCTCTCCTCACCTGTGATCTCATCTCCCAATATCAAGGCACGGAACGTCTCACGTAACTCCAGCGCAGCTGCACGATCATTTGGTGTTTCGCAGCGACTAAAATAATCAAGCTCATCCAGTAAATCTTCCAGCCAGTCGATCCATTGGCGCACGGTCCTCTCTTCAGAAGCCCGTAATCTTTCATTCAACCGCTGCAGGGACTCAAGTAAATCTCCAGCCCGGTCACCAGTTGGAAGGTTTGGCCAACGTAGATCTTCATTCCGGAATCTGCGACGGGTCCCACTCACGTCTTTCAGGCGGTATAAGCCATCAATCCAGTGATCCCACCCCTGGGTGACCTGCGCAAACAGGCTGACTTCATCGAGGGCATAGCTATCCCCCGGCTTAAGACCAAATCGAGTGAGATTAAAATATGGCGAGATGAAGACATCCAGCACGGCCCGCCGCGGCCATCCATGCGTGGTTAATTCAAGCAGACCAAACAGTGCCGCTATGCTTGGTGCTTTGGAAAGGGAGTCGCCGTGTGTAAATCGAAGCGGGATGCCAAATTCTCGAGCCGCTTCCCTCAAAAGAGGACGATATTTTTCCGGGTCTGGAGTTACAAGCGCACATCGGTGAAGTGGAACTCCGTCGCGGAGTATTCGCGATTTCAACCAGCGAAGCGCTTCTCGCGCTTCTTCAGTTGGCGATCGCGCCTCTAGCATGGTGATATTTTGATCCGGAACTCGGGCCTGAACTTCGAATTCGAAAACTCTCGACTCGAGATGGGCTATGGATGCTGCAAGGTGTGGAGGCGACTTTAAAAATTCAATAACAGCATCCGGGATGGCATCTAGAATTTTGTCCCTTGATCGAATAAATCGTCGGTGAGCCGGGCGATCCCATCCAACTTCGCCCGGTAATGTAATGATGACCTCAGGCAATCGCTCGCCAAGAAGTTGCACAGGTTTAAGTTGAGAGCGATGGAAGGAGTCGAAACCATCGATGATCAAGGTCATCCACGTTGATGCAAGCGCAGGATCTTTTTCAAGCGCGCGACTCGCCAGCCAATTCAACCCCTCACGGTCCGCCCAACCCAGTGATCTGAGCCTCTCCTGGTAGGCTTGGTAGATAAATCCGATCTCGCGGAGCGCTTCTTCATGGTCTTCCGCCGCAGAAATAACCTCATCCGGGTTGATTTGTGCACGTTTGAATTCTGCGATCCGGTCTTCCATCGCATTCAGGAACCCCGGTTTCGCTGCAATTGGAGAAAAGTAACTCAGGACACCTTGCTCAACCACATCCTCGACAGCAGCGCGTACGAGTCGATGGGTGACAGCTGAGGAAGCTGTGGGCATGGTCTCACCGGTAAGAGAGAGAATCTCATGAAAGAGATCTCCGAATGTGCCGATATTTATTCCCAGGGATCCACCACGCGCTGCGATTATGCGTCTGACCGAGCTTACCTGATAACGATCAGGAAGAATTATCCATCCGGGTTTTAAAAACCCCACTTCACCCAGCGCATCCAGGCACCGTGCTGTCTTTCCACTGGCCGCCGCTCCTATGAGTAGCTTGATGCTCATTACACGCTCATTCCCAAAACCCAGGTCGATGTGGCCCTTGACTCATTGAGGAGGTCATTATATTCGTGCTGAATTTCCAGGATACTCTTCCATCGGTGTTGGGTTGTACGACCGATGACCTCGCACCCATGCACAATTAAGACACAAGGTACCTATTCTCTGCGAAAACTCAAGGTTGCTGCCAGGATATATCGCTTATAAGATGGTTGCACCACCAGGGCAATCCCACAACACCGATGTCCGCAGCACGAGGAGAAAAACGGATGCGTTATAAAATCATTCTCAATCCGGAATCCGGCTCCGGTAGCGGGGCGAAAGCCATGGCGAAGATCAGACGGTTGTTCGATGATCACGAACTGGATTATGAGTTGGTGTGTACCGAAGCTCCTGGTCATGGGATGGCGCTTGCCGAACAGGCGGCAGACCAGGGGTTCGATGTCGTTGTCGCCGCCGGGGGTGATGGCACTTCAAATGAAGTGATAAATGGCCTCATGGCTGCGCACTCACGCGGAGATACCCGTCCCGCGATGGGCGTCATTTGCACTGGTCGCGGCAATGATTTCGCGCATGGTGCGCGTATTCCTATCGATATAGATGAAGCCGTCGAGCTGTTAGTATCCAATCAACGAAAGCGGATCGACATCGGGCGCGTTTTCGGTGGTGATTATCCTCAAGGTCGGTACTTCGGAAATTGTGTAGGAGTCGGATTCGACGCAGTAACGACGATTGAAGTTTCAAAATTGCCCCGGTTTGGTGGCTTCCTCAGTTTCCTAATTGCAGTGCTCAAGACCATCTTCCTCTTTTATAAAGGGCCGGTCGTACGCATTTCCTACGACGGAGAGGAGCTTTCGCTCCCCACCCTGCTGGTTTCCGTCATGAATGGTCAGCGTCTTGGGGATGGGTTTTGGATGGCGCCAGAAGCGTCCATGACGGATGGGTTCTTCGACTTATGTATCGCGGAGCAGGTCAGCCGGAGACGAATTCTAACCCTGCTTCCCCACTTCATGCGCGGCACGCAGGGGACCCAGCGAGAAATCACGACCCTAAGAGGCAAGCAAATCATGATTGAAGCCATAGAGGGCGTCTTGCCTGCGCAAACTGACGGTGAAATTCTGTGTATTGACGGGACAAAATTGAGCATCGAACTCCTCCCCCAGCGCCTCGAAATCATCAGCTCACCTACCCCGGAAAGCACATGAGCATAAGCCAGGCTATCGTACTTGGATTTTTCCGAACGTTAACAGGTGCAATTTGTGAGATTGACGCCGCGGCGGTTGAACGTGTCCCCAGTGAAGGTCCGCTCATCCTCGTGATGAACCACGTCAATGTGCTCGAAGTCCCAGTAATTTTATCCCTCCTCAACCCTCGGCCTTTATCTACTTTTGTCGCTGCATACCGCATGGAAAACTTCTGGATCCGATGGCTGGTGACCACCTTTGAGGGGATCCCTATCCGCAGAGGCACACCGGATCGTGAAGCGCTCGATCAGGCGGTCGAGCGGATTAAGGCTGGAGGCATCTTTGGATTGACGCCGGAGGGAACTCGCAGCGGTGATGGCTGTCTGCAAAAAGGGAAGCCCGGCGTTGTCCACCTTGCGCTTGAAACGAATGCCCCCATATTGCCGATGGTGCATTGGGGCAGTGAGAACTGGCAGCAAAACCTTGCTAAACTACGACGCACCCCATTTCATATCGCAGTTGGAAATCCCTTTCGTCTTAATCCGACTACAGTTGTTAACAGAGCTCTTCGCGGTGAAATTCTCATGGAAATAATGATGGAGATGGCCTCCCTGCTCCCACGGAAGTACCGGGGTGTGTACGCAAGTTCTCCCGCGAGGAGTCCGATTCATCTTCGCTTCCTGGATGTACAACCATAATCATATTCACTGGCTTCAGATTCATTTCCCCATCAATGCCATGACACTCGTATTTTTCCACGAGCGTCTCTTGCATTTCGTTCTCACTCTCATGAGGAGATATGATCCTCTAACTAATCCGTAATCCCCCGCCACAAGTGCCCCGGTTAAGACACAGAACTGCCATCATCCTGATCCTTTCACGATGTAAGCTACCTCCAGGTTTTAGACGATTACCGCCGGCAGTCATTATTACATCCGACGCATGATGCGACTGCATAGGAGGAAAAAATGTCGTATAAGTTGAGGTTTTTTCTCGCAGCTGGTTTCACCCTGCTCTTGAGCTCGGGTTGTTCGGCAAAATCTCCAACACCACCAGCCGGGCTGGTCACACCGACCTTATTAGAATCCACAGTCATCCCGGCAAGAATAGACATGGATTCCATTACACCCACAAGCTATCCAAGCGTTGACGGTTCTACATCTGCCAATCCCCTGCAGATTCAAATCGCCTGCAGCATCCTTGGGGTTTCTTGTGCATGGCACGATGCTGGACCATTTGAACTCACCAGACGCCTCGGTCCTGATTCACTCATTTTGGATCCCAGCGGTGCTGTGGACCGGATCCATGAGATATGGCACAGCGGAACTCATGATGCTTATATGAATCTCATCGTCGGGGAATCCGATATCATTCTCGTAGCACGTCCTCCTTCCGATGATGAACTGGCTGCTGCCAGACAGGAGGGCATTAAGTTGGAGCTGCGACCAGTCGCGTTGGATGCCTTTGTCTTCCTTTCTCATACGGAAAATCTAGTTGAGAGCGTATCACTAAGTGATCTACGTGCTGCGTATACGGGGGAAATCACAGACTGGGTAGAACTCGGAGGCATACCCGGCAGTATCCATACCTACCAACGCAACCGGAATTCCGGAAGTCAAGAATTGATGGAGAAATTAGTCATGAGGGGAGCTGAGATGATCGACTCACCCGACATGATTCTAGAATCGATGATGGGCCCCATCAATGCCATCAGTGAGGATCCCTTCGGCCTCGGTTACTCTGTCTATTTCTATGCTGAATATATCTTCCCGCATGAGCAAGTAAGGGTGTTAGCAGTCGATGGTATTTTCCCAACCCCGGAATCGATCGCGGAACGATCCTACCCGCTGTCCACCGAGGTCTATGCGGTAATCCGTGAAGGCACACCTGGCCATCAGCCGGCGCGGACGTTGTTCGATTGGCTATTATCTGAAGAAGGACAAGCAGCCGTCGCTCAAAGCGGCTATGTACCATTCCACCCGTGAATGCAGATATTTTAAAATGCCGGCATTACGCTATGAATCGGTCTTCGTATCCCGCAATTGAAAGCATGCATACGTCACGTCGACCAAACCAACGATAGCGATTGGAGGCAATACCGTCATAGATCCAATCACGAATTGGTCGAGGCACCAGACGGAAAATACTACCTAGAGCCCATGGTCCTGGCAAGCTATTGAGAATGTTGAGCACCGCGTCACTCTTCACCCAACATCCCTCATCCATGACGAGTACGATGCTTTCGACGAAGTCCATTCCTCCATCACAACCATCCAGCAAGCTTTTACCCATCACGGAACCTTGTGAGGCGAATTGGAAGACCATTTCCTTATCCTCTTTAAGGACAAAACGAATCAGCCCTGTGCAGAGGGTGCAATATCCGTCGAACAGGATTACATTTGTCTCAGACATGATTAGGTTAAACCGTGATGTGCTGTCCCGCTCCGCACTTTACCAGTTCAGTCGGATTACTGTTTGCGTCACTTAATAATTCTGGTAGGTGAAGAAGTACACTTGTATATGGAATTCAAGATCGGGAGGTACCTACCTTAAGGACGTTGCTGTTCGAAGTCCGGAATTTAGCCACTTTTGGCGCAATAATAGCTTGACAATAGCCTTGATTTGGATTTTTTTCGAAATATCCCTGATGGTATTCTTCGGCTCGATAAAAACCATCATATGGAACAACTTCTGTGACGATTGGCTCCCCCCAGATTTGCTCCGCCTCGAGCGACTCGATCACACCGTCAGCGGTCTCGCGCTGCGCCTCGTCGTGGGTGAGGACGATAGATCGATACTGAGTCCCCACATCGGCGCCCTGCCGATTGAGGGTCGTGGGGTCATGGACCGTGAAAAACACTTTCAACAAGCCCTCGTAACTCACAAGCTCTGGGTCGAACGTGACCTGGACGACCTCGGCGTGACCCGTTGAACCCGTACAAACGGATTCATAGGATGGATTATTCTCGGCTCCTCCTGCATACCCCACTTCCACCTTCTCGACACCAATCATCTCGTGGAAAATCGGGTCCAGACACCAGAAACAACCCCCGCCCAGGGTCGCCTTTTCTACAATATTTGTTCCCACAGCACACCACCTTCTCTATTGACGGTTCAAGGTTTTAGAAATCTCAATGCTCGAACTTCATGTTTCCCTGAATCATATCAGGTCCAATCATGAGAACCGATTAGAGAGCGATGAATGACAGTATCCGGGATACTGATGATACATAGTTGATTTTATGTTGTTCCCTGGGAACTTATCCGTCAACGATCGTCGACTCCAATTCGATCGGGGAAGGTTAAACTAGATCGGTGGATATCTCTCCAGGGCTGTGCTGAGGGGAGCGGGACCTCCGCTCCCCCGCTCTATCCTTACCTAGCCCCAGCACCCCTTCGCCGCAAACAGGTAGAAGGATTTTTATTCCAAAGGGTAGAGAATCTGAGTTTGCAGCTTCTCGGGGGGAATCTCAGCGGGATCGTTCAGGTAAAACTCATACGCCACACCAGTGGTCTCAAGCCCCTCTTCTTCTACCCATTCTGTAAGCGCGTTATAAGCAGGAGCTACCTCGCTGTAAGGACCGACGCGAAGACAGGTTGCGTACGATCCACCAGCGATTTCACCAGTTTGGATATTTCCTTTCCCCGAAAGACTCTCGGAAACCGGGAAGCCGATTTCGATATCCAGATCCTGCATGTCCATATTGTAGTATGCCGCGTATGGGGGACCTGCAGGCTGCCCGCCAATCTCACCTAAGTATTGGGCAATTTCCGCGTAAATCCCGGGCATCAGACCCGGGAGATCCTGTACGGCGGACCTGGTCCGCACGAACACGGTGGCAACACCAGATCGTTCAATCAGCTGGCATTTATTTGTCATGATCATCTCTCCTTTTTAATACACACTCGCCGACAATTCCATCGAAAAGAACGATGAATCCATGTTCGAACATCCCTCACTAGATCTCCAATCACAAAAACGTGTGGGAAATCTATCCAATATCACGAGAAGATATCCACTCAAATAGAACATGTGTTCTATTCTACAGAAATATTTCCAGGTTGTCATGCGGGATATCGAGAAGAGACTTCTATGTGATGCCATCCTACCTGTCTAAGCTGAACGTAGTAGGATCTCGGTGATTTCGGGACGGCAATTAAATCGCGCAGGAGGATCGATGACCCCTACACCGCGCGTGGTGTAGAGCCACATCTCGTCGATCTTATATAGCCCCTGATCGTACTTTCGCCCAAAAGCAGGCAGGAATGGTGCTCCGACACCCGGCAATCGGACTTGACCCCCATGCGTATGCCCAGAGAGCTGAAGAAGGATCCTGTCATCCTGCGCGTAGAGATCCGCGAAATCGGGTTCGTGGATCATCAGAATCACCGCTGTGTCCACCGGCGTATCTTCAAGTGCCTTCGATAAGTCAGGTGCCCCACTCCACCCATCATCCAATCCCACAAGCGCCAGTGCGTCTCCCCCCAGTTGGAAAACTACACGTTCATTGATGAGCACGCGGATCCCAACTCTTTCAAGCCCATCACGGACTACCCCGGCATCTGTCCACAAGTCATGGTTGCCCAAGACGGCAAACGTGCCCAAACCGGATTTAAGGCGTGAGAGAACTGGCGCCAGCTCATCGATCGAATCGGCGCGTTCGAAGACATAATCCCCAAGAAGACAAATCAGGTCGGGTTCCAGCTCATTAACTTTTAGAACGATCTGCTCGATCAGATCGATCTGAGTGAATGGATGCAGATGAAAGTCACTCAGACACACAATTTTGAATCCGCAAAGTCCACGCGGCAGATTGGATACCGGGATCTCAATGCTCTCAATCGAAGGCCATTGGGGTTCGATGTAGAAGATATATCCGTACCCAGCGAGACAGGATACTCCCACAGTAACAGTTGTGATGCCGATTGCTTTCAGGAAGCCACGGCGAGTGATGCGTCTTGGTATTTGATCAGTCATTTGAATCCACAATTGAATGCGACGCAGCTATCGCGCGGCAGGTTTATTGCTCTGTTCGCATAATGCCATCATATACAATAATCAGGGATTTTCGTACTCGCCGAAGCTCCTATACAGGTCCATCGAGAGTTACTCACCGACTACCTTCCTGCGGGAGGATCGCGAGTTTATTCGCTCCCCTGCTTCAGCCCGCCAAACCTGCGATCCCGACTCCGAAAATTCTCAAGAGCGTCGATAAATTCCTCTCGGCAAAAATCTGGCCAATGCACATCTGTGGAATAGAACTCAGTATAAGCGGCTTGCCAGAGCATGAAGTTCGACAGCCGCATCTCCCCTCCGGTCCGAATGATGAGGTCGGGGTCTGGCTGACCAGCGGTGAAGAGATATTCTCCCAGCCGCTCCTCTGTAATTTCTGCTGCGGTTACGCCATCTTGCACCAACCTTCGCACAGCCTGGGTGATCTCCGCACGACCGCCATAATTGAAGGCCAAGTTGAGCGTCAATCGGCTGTTATCTCGAGTTTGCAATATGGCGCGCTCTATTCTGGAACGCGTGGCAGGAGGGAGATTCTTCAAGGAACCAAGATGACGTAGCTGGACTCCTGAACGATCGAGCTCATCCAGCTCTCGGGTGATACTGCTGCCGATCAACTCAAGAATACCATCGACTTCCCGACGAGGTCTTTTCCAGTTTTCCGTGGAGAACGCATACAGGGTCAGGTGGCTAATCCCCAGCTCGACACATGTCTGAATGATTTCACGAATATTCTCGACCCCTGCTCGATGCCCCATCATTCGGGACATACCCCGCCTTTGCGCCCATCGCCCATTGCCATCCATGATGATGCCTACATGGTTTGGGATGTTTTTCACCGAACGAGCTTCACCCAAGTTCATCTTTAAGTTGCTGAGCATTTAACCATCCTCGCTTTTGTCAGGGGCGCGCGTTTGTTGAAATTGGCGGAAAGGTTTTTCAATCACCAAAAATCACATCAAGGTGGGCGAGATGTCGTCATCGGTCGTGCATGAGCACGCGAGGACGATCTGTTCTTAATCTGAACGCCACTTCGTAAATGGGTACCGCCAAAAAGAAAATTGCAAGAGTGAACAGCCACCAATTGAATTCGACTGGCAGGATGGCGCGTATTGTTTCAACGCTCCCTGGCAGCGCTTTAAGCGCCTCCCACATGAACGTGATGAGCGCCAGAAATACACCTACAATCACAGCAAGCCAGGACCACCAAGCCAGACTTGAGAGACGCCCTTCAGCCGTGCTCAACAATGATCCAAACACGATCATCAGCAGAGAGATGAGCACCGGTGCCAGCACTGGTCCCCACCATGGAAGCGGTAGCAAAAAGAGAATATCCCAATCCAGGATTGTCTTCGGCCAGCCACCCATCACTCTTAAGAAGACGTAGTAGAAGATATCCCAAAGACCAAATGCAATGAGAAAATATCCAAGACGAGAAAATTTATCACGACCAGCCAACCAACCTACACAACACAGCATAACCAGCGTTGCAACCTCTCGCACCACCTCGATTTCACCAAGCTCCGCTATCAATGGAAGCGGGTCTACCTGATAAGGATCGATTCGATCAATGAAGAAACGCAAGTACATCACGACGGCCGCTTCGAGCCATGCCATGGCGATAGCCATAATGGCAACCACAAGCCATCGACTTCTCAACTTCATTCTTCCTCCTAACCAGAGCTTTGAACGAATATTCCCTCGGATCAATAACGGTATCACATAAAATCGGACTTCATCATCGAATCCGGCGTCTATCAAAAGCTATCTGAGAGCTATCAATTTTGTGTAACTCTTGGATATCGTTGAGGGAAACACAGTGTAAGGCTCCTCAAAATGGATGTGACCATGACACAGCTAAAAGAGAGATGGGGACCAATCCCATCTCTCTTCAAATGTGACAACTTTCAGGTCAACCAGTTCCCCCATGTGGGGCAGTGCGGGAAGAGTTTCTAGGAATTCCCTCCCGGCATGGGCTTTCCAAATAAGCCGGGATCTCGCTTAAGAGCACCCCGACCTGGGAAACCCCCTTCCATCCTGTCTCGGAGCAAATCGGCTTGATCCGATGAGATGGCGCCATCTAAGAGCGCGCGTTCGATGGCGCTTTCCACGGCGTCCTGCTGCGCATCTTTCAGATATTCTCGCACAGCGTATCGGGCATCCATCCATTCCACCCGCTCCGCCGAAATGACGTCACTTTGAGCGCCCATTGCGATGAAGTCCTTCCGCACCTGCGCTTGTGCACGCTCCAGCTCGTCGAGGGAGATATTTAGCTCTTCAGCGAGTGCGGTTTGAAATTCCGAACCCATGGAACGGCCACGTATCGGAATGCCGTTTCGTTCATGTTCCGCCATCTGTGCCGCTTGCTCTTCGGTAAACATCCCGTTATCGACAGCCTCTGCGAGGCGGGCATCACGCACGGATCCCTGCGCCGCGTGAAGCTCGTCGACAGAAATCCCAAACGCTTCCGCAAGCGCCTCGGCGTAATCACCCGATGGACCTCCCGGTCGGCCCGGACCTTCCCCCTGAAGCAAAGGTGAGGCGCCGACGTCCTGGACGGAAATAAACCCAGCGCCGAACACAATCACAAGAGCTCCAATTCCCCCTAGCATGAGATATAACCATTTTTTTTTGCTTTTCATGTTATCACTCCTTTTTTTTTTATTCATCTCGGTGGGCAAGCAACTTCTCTCCATGATCATAGACAAACACTGTTATAAATTTGCGATATCCATATAGGGAAATTGTGAAACATTTGAACGTGAGCCTTGTCATGGACCACGCCTCAACTAGAGAACGAGTTGACTGTTATGCCGGCAGTCTCTGATTGAGGGGTGATGGGAGTATCCCCTCCTCCATCGGTATTAAAATCGAATCTCGCCTACGCTGTTTTACATCCCAGGTTCCCTCCTTCACTGCTGCTGTACAGGTGCGTTCCTTCTTGAAAAGATAGTTTGGACGTGTAATCCCCGGGTAAAGACGGGATGTAGAAATTGTGTTGATTATGCGAGAGACCAACCGCTTCCGGGCGAGAAATCCCCCGAATAACTTCCCCGCTTAGGGGATAGACAATCCGGAGCCTGGTGTTATGGTCGAAGCATGGAGCACGAGGATCCCTTCGCAAGCCTGTTCGTTTTTCCCAATGTGGTCAGGGTAGATCGGGTGAGGCACGAAGCGGAAGGTCTTAATGCATGGGGGGAGGAACTGTCCACCGAAGACGCCGCGGCGCTGCATAAGCTCATCCGTGCTGCGCAAAAATGCTGAACCGGAGCATGCATGCTCCACATCTCTCGGCTTTCGAATCCTACCTATTGAGCATGCTGATCGCAGAGATGACCGAGGTCAAGAAGCTGGGATTTGCGCTCGACAAGCTTACCGGAAAGTGGGTTCACCCACCCTTCCCTTAGGATGGACACCATCAGCGCATTGGCCCTGGGGAAAAAAAGCCTCCTCCGTCGACGGAGGAGGCATTTTTAATGGTTGCTATGGGCCCTTGATCTTTTACGTTCTTATCCATGCACGGGATGAGGCGCAATGTCCCACGTCGTTATTTATTGATCGCCTCGCGTGCGCAGTTTATTCCAGTACCGCCGCCACCAGATGAACTCATCCATCCAGTAGATGATCATGCTCCACCAAGATTCTTTCTTCCACGGCTCATCGCTGACGCTGTTCTCTTCCTCAGAAAGACCTGTTGCAGATAGAGACGACGGCGCGCCCGGTTGCTGTTGTTCAGGAACAGCATCGAGGAGAGGTTTCGTGTCGTTGTACAAGTTAGTTTTCACATCAATATCCATATCGGTTTTCCTCTCCAGATGCAAGAAGGGGACCAATCCCCTTTTTGTAAGGCAATTTTGATTATAGATTGACTCGTACTTACAGCGAGCTTACAAGTATATGGATATCCGATTGCTGCATTGTGCACAATTTGATCCTTTGCGAGGCCCGTGAGACGGTTTATGGAATAAAGTCCAGCATCCCCGCATGATCTATGTTTGAATGCGGCAGATCGTATTCAGTGACTGGATTTCAGCAGTAGACGGTACAAAATAGCGGGGGGGTTATGGAGGAGGCGTGAAAGAGCGGTAGATCAATACGTACATACTGCTTAATTATCATCGCCTGGGGCACCAGGAGGATGAAGTACGCCCTCTAC
>CBDVCG010000005.1:0-19760 GCA_965372425.1 uncultured Anaerolineales bacterium | reverse complement strand
ACGCGAAGATAAACATCAAGCCATAGAAGATGATGCCGATATAGAACAGACCAAGAATGTTAAAGAATAGTCCTATGAAAATGCAAAAGAAGGCAATTTGCGGGCTGATCGATACAGCTGGCAGAAGCACGTTCCTCATCTTGATAAAAATCGACTTCTGCTCGTGCTGCTGTGCATGACCAAGTTCATGAGCAACGACGGCCATCGATGCAACGGAAGGGTTGTTCGCAGTGCTCTCTGACATACGGACAGTGTGGCTGCGAGGGTCATAGTGGTCCGTCAACCGCCCAGGAACTAACTGGAATTTAATACTCGATCCGGAGGCTCTTGCAGCGCTCATTTCGAGTTCAAGTTGTCTCTTTTTTGCTTCGAATTCCTCAGCGTTGATAACTCCCTTACGCTGCAGTTCGGCAAGCCTCGTAATCTGTGCGCTTTGAGGCGCGGGGTCCGGATAATAACCCGCCGTACCAAGCCCGGTTTTACGCAGGATCTGATCCCCGATCTGAGCACCCGTCAAGCCCGATCCATTTCGAATCTTGCTCCACTTCTTATAAGTAG
Organism: uncultured Anaerolineales bacterium; assembly: GCA_965372425.1. Classification (GTDB taxonomy): domain Bacteria; phylum Chloroflexota; class Anaerolineae; order Anaerolineales; family E44-bin32; genus E44-bin32. Next base: position 19,202 of record CBDVCG010000005.1, on the reverse strand, counting down.
AACTCACAAATAATTGTGCGCCGATCGAAATGATCAGGGTGACAAAGAATATCATCAGGTAAAGCGGGTCAATGTACCAGAACATGATGGGTTTCCCTCCTGGAGCTTAGTGCAATTATAAACAAAGTTAGCTCGGTGAAGGCGATGAAATTCTCGAAGATTATGTGCTGTTTTATGATGGAGAGAAAAAACGTGAGGGAGTTTCCAAGTCGGGTCGCGCGAGTCGATCCCAAATTCCAATATCCCAGGGGGAGTCCCTCAGATTGTAGCTCGCGCTGGTTGCCGGTGAGCTCTCCACCGCTTCATCAACTTATAAAATTCCACGATTATGAAAACCAGCAAGCTTGCCGCGAAACACACTGCAAGCTCAAATAATGTGAGCGGGTTGGTTGAGAAAACCTTCTGGAATATAGGTACATAAAGCAGAACCAACTGGAGCAGAATGCCCGAGAACACGGCAACGATCATCAAGCGGTTTGAAAAGATCCCAATCCGAAAGAGCGAGTCAGTACTGGAACGCAGGGCGAGTACGTTAGCCATTTGGGCGAACACCAGTGTTGTGAAGATGATGGTCTGCCAGTGCCCATCCGGATCCTCCAACCATGAGGCGAAGCCAACTCCGAGTGATATGACCCCTAACGTGATCCCGATCCAGATGATGTCTCTCCCAATTCCACGGCTGAAAATACTTTCCTGCGGACGGTAGGGGGCACGCTTCATCACCCCCTTCTCACCTGCTTCCTGAGATAAAGCAAGCCCGGGCAATCCATCTGTAACCAGGTTCACCCAGAGGATTTGAAGAGGCAGTAAGGGCAGCGGCATTCCGATGATGGGTCCGGCTAACATAATGAACAATTCCCCCGTATTGCTCGAGAGCGTGTATTGAATGAACTTGCGGATATTATCGTAGATCACCCTTCCCTGTTCTACCGCTCGGACGATTGTCGTGAAATTATCGTCCAACAGGATCATATCTGACGCTTCTTTCGAAACATCCGAGCCCGTGATCCCCATCGCCACACCGATATCTGCCCCTTTCAGCGCCGGCGCGTCATTGACTCCATCCCCCGTCATAGAGACGATCTCACCCTTATTCTGCCAGGCATCAACGATGTTGATCTTGTGTTCTGGTGAAACGCGTGCATATACCGAGACTTCTTCTACACGCTCCTCCAGTTCGCTTACGGACATTCTCCCTAATTCTCGACCCGTAATATAATGGTCGTTCTCAGTGATGTCGAGATCCTTTGCGATTTGTAGGGCAGTCAACGGATGGTCTCCCGTGATCATGACGGGCCGAATTCCTGCGGTTTTGGCAGTTGCTACCGCATCGCGCACTTCGGGCCTGGGTGGGTCCATCATCGCAACAAGACCGACGAAAACCAGTTCAGACTCCAGGATCATGATCTCCTCAGGCAGCTCAGCGTCATTCCAACCCCGAAACCCGACAGCCAGTACGCGCTGCCCCTGGAGTGCAAATTTATCATTTGCATCATTGATTCGATCTAACAGTTCTGCATCCAGAGGTACGGGTTGATTGTCCACGAGCACCTGCGTTGTGATCTCGAGTAAGCTGTCTACGCCTCCTTTGGTGAGCACAACATAGGGAGCATCCCGCCAAGGCAAATCACTCCCTCTTGCCTCGTCGCTCATCCTATGTACGGTCGTCATCCTTTTACGTTCCGAAGTGAACGGTATCTCCCCCACTCTGGGCCACTCTTTCTCAAGATCGGATTTCTCGAATCCAAGCAGTTCTGCGGCCAGGATGAGTGCTCCTTCCGTCGGATCGCCAATGGCATGAAGAACACCCGCTTCATCGATCTCGAGCAAAGCATCATTTGCCAATGCACCGGCTCGCACGAGCACACTAAGAGCGTTGAGTTCAGGAGGAGTGTCAGCGGTAAGTCGAGCGCGGATCAAATCCCCTCTGTTATCGACCAGCGTGTTGAGATCTTGTGTGTGACCGGCGACATCGAGGATAGTCACCGTCATACGGTTTTCGGTAAGTGTGCCAGTCTTATCCGAACAAATCACAGTGACCGAGCCGAGCGTCTCAACTGCGGGTAGATTCCTAATAAGGGCGTTCCTCTTAAGTAGACGTTGAGCGCCCATGGCAAGCGTGATGGTAACAACAGCCGGAAGACTTTCAGGGATCACCGCAACGGCGAGGCTCACCCCGGTAAGAAACAGGACCTCGAATTCGACTCCCTGGATCCAGCCCATCACCACAACGATCGCAATGATCAGTACAGAAGCGTATGCCAGCGTTTTTCCTAGATCATTCAGTCTGCGCTGCAATGGGGTCAGATCATCTTCGACATCCTGAATCAACTCGGCAATATGCCCAAGTTCAGTATCCATCCCCGTCTCTGTAATGATCATCGAACCACGTCCGAAGGTGACAATGGTTCCCATATAGAGCATGTTGCGGCGATCACCAAGCGGTAGTTCATCTCCCTCAAGCGCTTCGGAAATTTTCTCCACCGCATCCGATTCACCGGTCAGCGCAGACTCCTGGATCTGTAAATTCACGCTATCCAACACTCGGCCATCGGCCGGAATCAGATTTCCTGCTTCGATCAATACGACATCGCCGGGCACAAGCTCAGTCGAAGGAATTTCAACGAGATGTCCCTCGCGGAGGACGCGAACCGTCGGCACGGCAAGTTTTTTCAGAGCCGCCATGGATTCTTCGGCTCGATTCTCCTGCGTGAATCCCAGGATCGCATTAAGGAATACGATCGCCAGGATGACGACAACCTCGATGAATTCACCTAACAGGAGGGAGATAATAGCTGCGACGATGAGGATGATCACCATCACATCTTTGAATTGATCTAAAAAGATGCGCCAGGGGCTTTTTTTGCCGCGCTCGACGATTTCATTGGGGCCGTATTCCAACAGGCGGGTTTTAACCACGGAATCGTTCAATCCCTGTTGTGTATGGCTCCCAAGTCTATCGATGATCGAGTCAGTCGATTCGTTATACCAGTTCATGGGTTACTGGAAAGAGCCACGATATTACGGCTCGGTGACTGTGAGCATCAAACCCGCGATAAGAAGTTTCCCATCGGTGCTGGCGCTCGTTCGAGAAACAGTGACCACGCCCGGAAGTGTCGTTTCGTACGTAAACTGAGGGGGCATATCGTCGGGTGGGAGTTCATCGACAAAGAATCCCGAAATACCCGCGTAGTTGTTGTACAACATGAGGCGCGCTTTTTCAGGAGCGATGGCTGTCGTGAAGGGGGAGTAATATGCCGCGGATAGTCCAGCTGGTCCGGGTTCGGTCAAATAAGAATCCACATCCTCGTAACCGCTGAAATCTACAAAGGAAGTCATGTCACCACTTGCGCTATCAAAATAATAGATCGGCGCGATCGAAAGATTGATATTGGTGCTCATGGTCAGCACGACGATCCCCGCACTATCAGCCGACCATGCAAGTCCAACCGGTGACGCCGGGGCAGATTGCCAGAGCGGAAGGGCTGTCTGGAAGTCCAGGGTACCTGCAAATTGTACTGCGGTGTCGTTCCCAACCTCGAGATCCGCTACCCAGAGACCATTCGCAGGAACGTCGGGGACGTTCTGGAAAGAAGACATCAAAAAAGCGATCTTCTTTCCATCCGGCGAAATTGAGGCAACGCCATCCATGTAGAAAAATTCATCATCAAAATACAGAAGCTGCAATGTAAAGAGTTCACCATAGTTGGCTACCCGTTCCGGTTCGCCCGAGTCACCGGGCAATCGGAAAACCTCAAGCGTGAATTCCAGATTCATCGTAGGGGCGCTGCGGAAGAAATAGAGGGACCCATCCGCCTTATTCCACATCGGAAAATAATCAAGGATGAACTCATCCGCATTCAAGCCGCGCCAGGCTCCGGTCGAGCCATCGTCCGTTCGATTTTCAAACGCGCCTGAATCTATTGTGAATAGCCAAATATCACTCTCAAGACCTTCTGATATTGGATTTTCCGTGAAAGCGATCTGCGAGCTGTCAGGAGACCACATCAGTTGGTAAGGCAATCCGAGGAAAGAATCGGGGAATGGCAGGCATTGCGAAACGGCGTTCGCGAAAGTGTATGCGCATAACTCAAGGGTCGTATCGCCCCCGCTGCTGCTTTGTGTAATCCACGCGATCGTCGATCCATCCGGTGAGATCATCGCCCGGAGGGCGCGTTCGTCGCCTATGATGTCCGTCACCAGACGCTCGGATTCGACTACCAAGATTGGATCCTCAACTGGTTGGATATCAGGGGCGGGTTTATCGCCATCCGGCGCTTGCGACGAATCAGACCCGCAGGCTGCGAGAATTATAACGAGGATGAAGGTGAGAATGCTGACGACGACGGTTCTGGATCTCATTGTTTCCCCTATCTCGGACTATGCAGCGGGGAGACGCCCGCGCAGATATGGTTATGCTGGACACCCATAGATGAATTTCGGCGAGTATTTTTACTCGCCCATCATTGTACTTCTATTCTGGACTTTCGAGCGGGAGATCCATGAGCGGTGATATTTTTCCTAGATGGCATCATCCGTCGAATCAATCCGGTGATCATGGTCTGACGTGTGTACGAGAAACTCACACCGCACCCTGGCCTTGATCTTCTATAGAGATCTCATCCGACTGAGGTACGATTTTTGACCCATACATAGATGCAAACACTCTCGTGAAAACGGCACCGAATATAAAGATCGTGGAAAGGAAATAGAAGGCTAAGAGTAGAACTAGCACCGCTCCTGCAGCCTCCTGAGGGGAGCTGAAATTTCCATTCCCAAGATAAAACAACACCAGATTCACCCCGATGACGAATAGAACCGCCGTCACGAATGCCCCCACCCACACATCCCGCCAAGTGATGTCAGCGTTAGGAAGTATTTTAAATACCATTGCGAAAGACACCGTACCGAGAATCAGAAATATCAAGGCTGAGCTAAAGGGAATAGAAATGTTCAACGGAATTCTCGCACCCAGCCATGACAACAATAATTCAGCGATTACGGCGATGATGAGAAGAGCGCCTACGCCAAGAACCATGAGGAAGGCGAGTAGACGACCTTGAAAAAATACTCTCGTGCCATCACGTCTCGGTGGCGGCACCCCCCATATTGTGTTTAGTACATACTGCACCTGAAAAAACATCAGTGAAGCTGTCAGAACGAGAGCAATAAAAGCGATGATAGATAATGCTGGCGAGCCACCCTGGAGATTCTCAGTTAATCGCAGAAGTGACTCTTGCAGCAAGGTTGCCGCCTCTTCTCCCAATGTCTCGGCTACCTTAAGCATAAGTTCGTTCTGTGCACGCGCCTCATCGAAAAAAATACCCACCATGCTGAAAGCAATGTAAATCACGGGAATAAAGGAAAAGATGGCGTAGTATGCCAAACCAGGTGCATGGTGGAACGGCTGTTCAGCGATCCATATGTTGTAAAGCTCGTGGATGAATTTTTTGTTGTGTGTCTTTTTCTCTGCCATTGGCAAACTCCAAGATGATGTGTCGGTCAAATTTGCTCTTCCAACTTCCCTTATAATCCGGGCTGATTATTTTCCATCACTTTAATGCTACTCGGTTCCCATCGTGCATGAACAATGAGGGATGTACAATCTCCACAACCTGGCTAAGGGGAATCATCCTCATCGGGTGGGAGCCCTGAGTCCTCGCGCAGCATCTGCTTTATCTCCGCCAATTCTTTCCGAATCTCAGCAAACTCCTCTTCACGGGCTTCACGTGCCGGGGTTGTGAATGTTGCCGTGAGGAAACTCGTCAGGACACCGAATAGACCGACACCCAGGAACATCAGCACAACTGCAAGCAATCGACCTGATGTCGTTGTAGGAACGTAATCTCCGTACCCAACCGTAGTCATCGTTACGATAGTCCACCATAGCGCCTCTTCACCCTTTACGATCATAGGGTCCTGCCCTCGTCTCTCAAACTGGACGATTAAGGTGCTGGCGATAAATACGATGACCAGTGTGATAACGATTGTGAAAAATAGTGTGCCGCGGGCAGGATTTCCCCGGAAGCGTTTGGTCATTTCTTCAGGGCTCATGCCCCGAAGATAGTTGGTTGCATCCAAAACACGACGCATGCGGAAAACTCGCAAGGGATATATGAACGGAACACTCCCTACAAGGTCCATCCATCCTAATCTCAAATATTTCCATCGATTCCTTGCCCTGTAGAGGTTCCATACAAAATCAAATAAAAAAATCGCACAGAAAGCTACGTCCGCAACCATCAAAACTTGACGGATGTATTCATAGGTGACAACTGGAGTCGCGAGAAGGAGGAAGATCGTAATAAAGGAGAGGATTGATATAACCAGGATAAATATTTCATAAGAAGGGCTTCGGGACGTCATTTACTACTCCAATGAACTGATGTTTGACAGGGCATATTCAACAAGCTCCAATTCGTTACCACCCATGCTGTCCAGGAACAAAGCATTTCATGGAACTTAGCATTACCAACAATTTTACGCCAGGTTGAGAAAGTTGCCATTCAGAAGCGGATAAAAACCTAACATCATCCGTCTAAAGCCTCAAGATCTTTCAGTTGAATGTGTCTCAAACCTATAGAGCCAGGAGGCACCCCTCCCGCTCACAACCGCAGTAAACATCCCACAAGATTTAAACCTCCCGCAGGTTTGGAACCTGCGGGAGGTTATCCGCCGCCCGGGGGGAATCAGCGGCTCATCACACATGTGAGATATCTCGATGATTCGGAACCAATCTTTGCCGGGACTTAGCATCACGACATGCTGAGCCAGGAGGTTCAGCTCCAAGCGTGGTAATTCAACGCAAATCCGCTTGGTCACCCATTCGATTTTGAGGAGAATCTTCACATATCACAGATGCAATTCGTGATCTCACCGGTATAATTCCACCAGCGGGACTCTATTCAAAACCAGGCATAGATAGGAAGAGAGCAGGGTCGCAACCCGGTGATACAGATTCGGCTTGAGGTCAATTTCAAGGAGAATACGCATGACGATCGATTTCATAAAGAAGACACTCCACTACCGAAAAGAATTTGATATCTGGCAAACAGAGTACAACGCCGCAGCGCCAAAAGTTGGTGAGAAAGCGCTGGATTTCGAGCTTCTCGACGTCACCGGAGAGCATAGTATCAGATTGTCGGATTTCCAGGGCATCCGTCCGGTCGCCCTGGTTTTTGGGAGTTTTACCTGACCTCCATTTACCCAGGGGACCGTGAGCCTCCGTGATCTATATCGGCAATATCGTGATCAAGTGCAGTTTATCATGGTTTACATCCGCGAGGCCCATCCGGTGGATGGATGGTGGTTTGGCGGTGGAATCGTCGGAGAAATCATGAGGAGACGATATCCAAAAGCTTCCATGGATACTTACGACCCAACCTCTTTCGAGGAGAGGCGCGGGGTCGCCAGGCAGTGCGAAGAATCTCTTCAATATGGGATTCGCACCTACGTCGACGACATGGACGATACGGTTAGCAAAGCCTATGCAGCGTTGCCTACACGCCTTTATCTGATTGGGTTGGATGGTCGTGTGGCTTACGCAGGTGGGTTAGGACCCTTTGGGTTCAGCCCGACCGAACTCGGAGAGGCCATTGAAGAATACGTGAAAAGCCAAAATGCCCCTTGAGGGGCAATTCGAAAGAACGAATCCATTCGAAAGGATGATGGGACGGACTTCGACTTAAGCACCAACTGAGGAATTGTGAAGCCAGACTCCAGCAGTGATCTCAACTCTAGATTAATAGAGATCATCGAGCCTGATCGGAAAAATGAGGTCAATGGTGAGAAGGGGCTGTCCTAAAAGTGTACCGCTGGTTTTATTTATAGAATAATAGTGTATCGAGCGAGATTCCATTTCTGCTCTATGAGGAGCATTACGTTTCGAATGCGCAGGGATCATCCGCCTGTTTCTGGCGTAATTTCCCCCTGAGATCATCCACGCTCTTTGGGGGATGATTCGCCCTCCCCCTCACCTCCATCCTCCTCCCAACGGGTACTCCCAGCGGGAACCCCCGACGGGGAGAGGAGCATGCCTCGGTTCAAATTGTTGAATCAAAACCTCTCTCCTTTTCTGGGAAGGGTAAGATTTTTACGTCCAAAATATGAATCTTATAAAAATGGTGATCAGCGTAGAGACCAGGGCGTCTTCACGAATTCAGAAATGGATTATCACGACCAATCATATACATGGATATCGTGTAATTGTGGATCGGATAAACAAAGCCCCTCTCCTTTTCAGGGAGAGGGGTTGGGGTGAGGGTAGATTCTTGTATTCTCGCACCATCAACGTCTACATAGACTAAATTATAGATTTACCCAGTTATCACCTCTATTAGTTCAGCTTCTCATCCTCTCTAGCTAATTGAGGGAAAGATCGCTCCCCCAAATATTTTTCCAGTTTTAAGTTGGAGATCTAAGTTATAGCCGAGACCAATCACTCAAAGTATTTCGATGTCTGACCCAGGATTGACCCAAGAATGGCGATGGGAATGAACTCGAAGAACACCACAAAAATTGCTCCCGTCAATATGAGGCCTACTGCGACCGAAACAATCGTTGCGCCTGCGTACAGATAGAGCCCCCATCGTTTCCAATTCCACATCCCGAACCCCGAAATCAGGGTTACAAGGGATAGTATGAAGAGGACGGGTAACACCCACACGAGGTCTCGTTCATAATCTTGCTTGAGCATATAGAAATAAAGAAGCGAGCGGCCGACACCCAGGGCGATGACGATAATGAGAAACCCTGTAAGACCACACCCGCGATGATGCTGCACATTCTTCTGACCCTTATTTGATCCCTTTTCACTCATTGAATTTTTTTCCTCCAATTTTCCCAATTCTACCGTAATTTCCGTCATCCCTATCGAAAGACATTATCTATCGGTTGACAAAGTCCCTTCGATCAGGTCTCTTATACGCGAATTCATCCCCTACCTTGGATACGAGCACCTCTTAAGTGAAGATCCCCACAAAAAACTGCGATGCATCTCCAAGGAAAAAGCCTTAACGGTGTTTCCACCCCCACTCCCCGCTTGCCATTCATCCCTGCAGCTTGCTACAGGGTATTCTGGCTTTTTCCCATATTCACTCGAAACGAGCTTCTTCCCCTTCAATGATAACGCTCTCGATCGTGATGGGTGCGCCAAACTCTTCACGCAACACCTCCCGGATGTGGTCAAGTCCCTCCTTTGAAATGTCCCGAAGCGTGACAATCGCCGCAGTAATCGTATATCCATTCTCATCCCCATCGGCGACTGAATCGATCACGATCACACCCTGTTCTTCCATCATCACCATGAACCTGTTTTCAAGTTGGGTCAGAATTACAAAATCCTCCGTCATGCGAGATGATCGTTCAGCATCGATCATGGTGACATTGATTCTCACAGGTCCACCCGCAGCCTCCTCCAACGCCTGCTCTACTGCAGCCAGCTCTTTCGGAGTGAGACTACTGTCGGCATAGTTCAGGACCACGGCATCGACGACTACGATTCCACCTTCTCGTCGAACGTCGATCGTTTGCACGATAGCCGCGTTGGAAACAACGGCACTATTAAAGATAGCATCAATCTCCTGTTGCACGTTCGCCTGTCGAACCGTAATCGCTGTGATCAAGAGCAATATCGCAGAAATGCCAAACAGGGATATGAGCGTCAGACGAAGATTCTTGAGCAACTCACCCCTCTCAGTTCGAGCGGGTTGGAACCCAAGCGCCAGGAAGATGACCGCGGCCGCAAGGACGATCGCAATGAGGTTCGTAATAAAGAGAAGGAGTGCGCCTAATGCGATCTCGAAATCTGCGACTCCAATTCCGTATCCGACCACACATAAGGGCGGGACAAGCGCTGCAGCGATGGCAACCCCTGGCAACGCACCTGAGACTTCTTTTCTGGTGACGGAATAACCCGCGGCCAACCCCGAGAATATGGCGATCATCAAATCCAAGATATTGGGTTGGGTGCGAGCCAGTATCTCGGTCGTGGGATCATCGATTGGCGAGATAACTACCATGACCACACCCACACGGACTGCCAACGTCGCCCCCTTGATCACGGCCTCCGCACCCACGCCCAGGGTGCGAATATCCCCGATGACCATGCTCATCGCCATCGCCAAGATCGGACTCATGAGTGGCGCAATGAGCATCCCCCCGATAATGACCGCCGCACTGTTCTGCAAAAGACCCAGGCTCGCGATAGCCGCAGCAAGGACAAGGAGCACGTAATAATCCACTGTCGGAACTGCAGCTGCACGCATGTCATCCATGACCTCGTCATTCTGCCGAGGAGTCAGTTTGGGCAGGAAATCCGTTAGGTAGCCCCACAGACGTTGAAAAAGAAGAAAGCGAGGGGTCTCTCTTCCACGCACAAACACTGTCGCGGTCGGAAATGCACTTCCTATGCGATACGGGAGACCCCCAAAGAAGGATCGTTCGAATATCCCTTCCTTCGAAGCCCCTAGCATCATCAGATCTGCTTCTTTCCCCTCTTGGAAAAGACCGCTTTCGATCGTTTTGGCTTGTATGATTCGGCGAACGACGCCGTTGGAGAGCCGGCTTGCGTTTACCGTCGCTGCCAGCTTCTCTTCCCCCTGAGCTTCTATTTCAGGGCTTAGCTCCCCCGTAACCGCGTGAATCAAGTGCAGCTCGCCTTCGTCCTTTCGGCGGAATGCATCACCCATTCCAAGGGCAAGAGGCGCATGTGGACCCCCTGCCGTAGCGACGACCACCCGTTCAACGGAATCAGGGAACGATCCGAGCAGGACGGCCACATCGCAAGCCGCGTTGCGAAAGACCTCATTTATTGTGGATTCAGGGGGGAGGCTGGCAGAGAGTTCATCGGGGTCCAGCCCCATGATGAGGAGATCAGCCTGCTCCTCGGTGATCGCCTCCAGGATGCCCGCGCTTTCCTCGGTTGTAAGACGAACAAGAGGCTCAACTTCGAGGTCCGTAATACCGAGTTCGTCAACGACACGGACAAGATCTTCCCACTCCTGCTGTGCGGCTTGACGCCGCTTCCTGTCTGACGATCGCTCAGAATGAATGACGGTTTTAATGACTTTTAATTCTGCACCACTCTCCAACGCCAGGATTCGCCCTGCACGTATAAGATCGGGGGCTCGGCTCATATCGGATACGCTAATCATGACGCAAGGCTCTGGTGCGTGTTCCTCCTCATCGTTCTCTTCGACAACGACTAGCTGTCGACGAACCTCAATGCCATGCTGGCGAGCATAAAGGATGTAGATGAGAACGCCGGCTCCAAGCCAGATGAGCCCTCCTAACCAAGGGGGAAGGCCCAAGCTGGAGGGCACCAGAAGCCCGATTGCTACGACCAATCCAGGGAAAAGTGGATGGAATGGAAGTTTCGGACGTCGATTCTCGGGCAGGTTCGGTGCGGCTCGGAAAATATCTGGAAGATGTACGAGCGCCGTCGCCCATAAGAACATCAGCGCTGCCAACCCTGCTAGTGTCATCGGGTCGATGAAGATCACCAGGAACAGCCCAAGTAGAAGCACCAGCGTGAATTGAACCGAGACACCACCAATCGATCTGTTCCGTGCCCGGAGAAATTCAGGGAAGAAACCATCGCGGATCATCGCTCTAACCTGGCGTTCCGTATAATTCAGCGATTGATAAAGCGCGATCGTGAGGAGTGCGACGCCTATCACCGCATAGATGATATCTACGATCGCGTCTGGGACGAGACCAAACCCGGCGGGAATATCAATTAAGGGGGTGAGACTTCCATAGATTGATCCCGGGTACACATAGATCGCCGCCGCACCGATAGCCCCAAGAATCGCTCCGACGGCGATTGTTGCGAGAAGCGCGGGCATAATCTTCCGAGTCGGACGCTTGATTTGATCCCGATCCGATAAGATAAACGCCAGACCCCAGTACGTACTCGCAAGAATTGCGGCTAGTCTCGTCGTCCCAACAGCTTCGAACAATAACAGACTGCTCTCTTCAACTTCCGAGGTGAGGACGAAGTCACGAAGTGAAACGCCAAGCAGCACGATACAGCTTGCCAGCACAATCATGGCTCTTGTGCGCCATTTTGCACCTCGTCCAAGAAATTGAAGAACCCCCACTAAGATAAGAACGCCCGCCCCGATCCAACCGATTTTTACTGGAATTGGGTAGAAAAGCTGAAGGAGGTTATTCACGTGCAGAGCAGCGCCCCAACTAAGGATAGCTGCCAGGGCAATGTATCCACCCACAAGTACCCAACCGCTCGCATAGGCAATACCAAGATTCCGACCCGCACGCGCGATGTTGTAAATGCCGTAATTCCCAGGGATGACACCAAGTCGCTCACTGTAGGTTAAGATGAGGGGGATGGCGATGACGGCAGTTAGAATATAGGTTGAGATGAGAGACTCGCCCCCGGAATTCTGCACAAGAAGTCCGAGGAGCGTGAACACACCCAAACCCACCGTAATCGTTGCGCCGATCGCAATAGCTTGCCGGATAGAAAGCACTCTGCTGTAACGGACTGACGGTGTCGACGGGGAATCAACTTCAGAAGCCATATGCAATCTCCAGGACTTACGAGAACGACCTATTCGAATTTAGAGATTATGGCACAAAATGATGCCTTGGCCTCATACGCGTGCACGAATGAATGAGAAGGCGCGAGGTCACGTCGGTGATGGACTATTGAAAAAGGGAGCCCTAATAAGAGAGCTCCCTTCTCAGGACTGATGAAACAGCCTGAAACTTCCGCCTCGTATTACTTCAAGCGGAATGCCATGACCACTGCAGCGATACCGCCAATGACCATGAAGATTCCCAGCACGTACGCCAAAGCGAACGATGCAATAAAGGCATTGGTAAGCAGAACGAGGCCCAGGAGAATGCTCAAGACTCCCAGGATCCCAGCTCCCCAACCTGCGCCCTTGAACGCCTGGACGAGGTTGACAGCGCCTATGATGATACCCTCAATGCCGAGAATGACTACAAGCACCGTGGGTACCAGAACCGAGCTCCAAATGGGGTTCTGAAGCACGAGGATACCTGCAACGATGCCCAGGACACCCACAACGAGTTTCCAGCCCCACATCGAGCTGTCGATGAAAATGCTCACGATGGCGAAAACGCCCTTTATGAGCCAGTAAATACCCAGGACCTGGACGAGGACGAGCATCGTCGATCTGGGGTTTGAGAACAGTAGCAATCCCAATATTACAGCTGCTATGCCCTCAAGAAGCACCAGCCACCAGGGGAAGCCGACTGCCTCTCCGTCTTGTTGCATTGTCTCTGCGGTCATTTTTTCTCCTCCTAATTGAGAAAAGGAAATATTGGAAATCACGGGAAATAAGATAACCCGTAATTAGATAGGCATATTTTACACTATTTTTACCCCACCCACACACTCACAACTTCTAGCTGCAAGCCTAAACTGGAGGGACAGCCATATTCACAACCGGGCGACTGACCCGCAGGGGCTCCCCTGCGTTCTTCAAGCCAGAATGTTCCGGCAAAGCCTAATTACTCGATGCGATCGCTTAAGATTCTACGCAGTTCTTCCTGGATCTCAGGATCGAGCGATGTGTGATAAAGCTCGCCCTTATAGGGGCGAAGAGCGGCTAAGACAACGTTCGGATCGCCGCCATGCGCCACAATGAATAGCGCTGAATTGCCAGGCTCGATCGCCTCGCTCACCTCGCTGACAAATTTTTTGTCAACACCCAACCCCGCCAGCTTACCTATCGCCGCACCGCCCAGTGCGCCGAGGAGCAAACCGCCGATTGGAAATATCAATCCCCCAATCAGCAGTCCAAGCGCACCACCGCCTAGCGCGCCGATTTTTACCCCGCGGTCCGTTTCGTTTTTTACGTGGACTTTTCCATCCTCATCCTTTACAACCACGGCAGAGTCATCGAGGCTGATCCGCCCTTCATGTTCAACACTCTGTAGCGCATGATGGACTTTTTCAGCTTCGTCCATATCTTTAAAAACGATGACGACGACATTCGAATCTGGCATGGCAATTCTCCTCTCATACTCTACAAGCTGCTAGATTGTTAGGTTTTCAACAGCTTAAGGATAGACCCTTCGTCAATCTATCGTTCGTAAGCGGTTAAGACTTTTCCAGGTCAAATAGGGGATTGGTGAGTTAAGCTATCAGATTTCGCTTCAGTATCTTTTATCGCGAAATGTCCCTACACATACTCATCCCCACTTGACTCGATGCCTACGCTTACCTTCGGAAAGTTTAAGACTCCTGTTCAGGTCCAATATTACTGGTGCCGCTCGACATCATTCGATACCCTGCCAGGATGAGGTAAATCCCGAGCAGCAACCCAATGGCCCATGCTGCTGAACTCGGGAAGTTCATAAGGATGAATATGCCGAGCAATCCAGAGACAAAGCCATTCACTACTAGCGTGCTCCAGTTAATGATCTCCAAACGCTTGGTGAAACCTCTCACCATAAGGATCAAACCTTCTACCAGGAACAAAACTGCCAGGAGCAGGGTAATTGTAAGCACACTGGGGATGGGATTCGTCAGGAGGAAGACACCTACAATCAGCGTTAATACTGCCACAATCAATCCCAACAGCACGCCCCCCTCTTTCCTATCAAGGATTGCCGATACCCCTCGCGTGACCCCTGCCAAAATGAGAATCCACCCCGCGATCACGGTCATAGATAACTGCATAAGTAACGGAGCCGCAATTGCTGCAACTCCCAGGAGTATGACAATGAAACCCAGCAACTTATTGTGTTGCGGTCCTGGGCTCGTTTCTACTTGTGAAGTAACGTCTTGTGTACCACCTTCGGACATCCGAACCTCCGTTATTTATAGTTATGATACCCCTACCGTTTCTGGAAAATTCCATCCCAGATCGTTGATCAGAATACCAAGTGTAAAGGATTCTAGCATCACCTGCAAATATTCCTTTCATCTCGGGGGATCCACCCGATCCAAGGTGGCGGTCGACTTCGGACCATATCTGACAGATCAGGCGTTGAACCATAAAAGAGGAACCATAGCGAATGTTATAATTGGCCGTACCTTTCCTCCTGGATGAAGGACAGACATTACCATAATGCATGAGAGGGAAGGCATCTACTCGACAGATCAATCAGAGGAAAAAAACCTTAAGGAGGCTCCCTATGACCGGCCAACTTGAATTGCTCGTATTCGCATATCCCGATGAAACCTCGGCAGACGAATCGCTCAAGAAACTCAAGAAATTAAAGAAGGATGGTCTTATCGACATCGTCAATGCTGCAGTGATTGTGAAGGACGAAAAAGGCAAGGTCCACGCGAAGGAAACTGCTGACCCCGGGGCAAAACAAGGTGCCTTGTTCGGCGCTGTTGTCGGAGGCCTCATTGGTTTGATCGGCGGTCCCGCTGGGGTGGTTATTGGCGCTGCGGCGGGTGCAGGCACAGGCGGCGTGGCTGCCAAAAAAATCGACATGGGCATCCCTGATGATCAAATCCAAGAGCTTGCCAGTGCGCTGGATGAGGGCAACTCAGCCATCGTTGCAATCATCGACCACACCTGGGTCGATAAAGTCCTGGCAGAGGTCGAAGATGATGCCGAAAGCATCCTACGACAGGCCGTGAAAGACGAAATCACCGAACAATTATCGGCTCCCCACGAAGAGGGTGATGAACCTTCTGCGGAGTGATTGTGATCCAATCTGAAACTGATGATGTGAGAAGTAATGAATCTGTGTGCTGATATTTATTTTTCGATGTCTGTCTTCTCGCCGGGGTCCAAGATTCGAATGCCAACACTTGGTGCGATTTTCACGGCAAATGACGCAAACAAGCGCGGCGGGTTCGTGAGGAAGCGTGGTCGCATCCAGCCCAGACCTATCGGGTGGTAGGCACCCCAATGGATCGGTATGGCCAATCGGGGTTTGAGGTGCTGGAGGGCGAGCGCGGCTCGATAGGGGTCCATATGTCCCGGTCCCAGATTCGGTCCCCAACCCCACACAGGCAGCAAAGCTAGATCAAGCCTTTCAGAGTAATTAGCCATCTCCGGGAAAACGTCGGTATCACCCGCAAAGTAAATCTTTGATTTCCCCTGGACGACATATCCAAGGCATTCAATATTCTCCCCAGGTAGAATGCGTCTTCCGGAATGCTCAGCCGGCGTCGCGAGGACTTCTATGTCGCCAACGTGTACCCTTCCACCTGCTCTGATCTCCTCTATCTTCTCGAATCCCGCCCCTTCCACCAGGCTTCGCGTACCTTCAGGAAGTATGATGCGGGTACCTCGATCCAGCATCTTCAGTGAGGGGAGATGAAGATGATCCAGGTGTTGATGGGAAATGAGCACCGCGTCGATGTTTTCCAAATGTTCGCTGTCAACCTGGGGCACATGACGTCGAAGGTGCACGACCCACTTTTTAAGCAGAGGGTCTGTAAGAAGCCGAACGCTCTCGGTCTCGATAAGTACAGTCGCATGTCCTAAGTATGTGATGTGGGTGGCAGTTGCCAAAGGCGTGGTCTCTCCTATCAAAATAGGTGTGGTTAGATATTCCTCATTTTAACATGTGACGGATCAGATCCGACCGACTAGGACGTATTTCCGACAAGCTAGTAGAACGATCTTTTCATCCGATGAATTTAATCATTATTTGAAGGATACGCGAGAATATCGTAGTATCGGATACGAGATTCATCGTGGTTTCAACGTCCATAGGGAGGTTCACTTGCGACCAATCACAATTCAGGCGATCCATCTCCATCCAATTTCCACTCCCCTGGTGGAACCGCTCAAGACGAGTTTTGGCGTCGAGGGTGATAAAGTCGCTCTTCTGGTGGAACTGATCACGATGAGGGGCCATGTAGGTTGGGGGGAGGTATCCGTTGGGCCAACACCGGGATACGGTCCCGAAACGATGAAAACCGCTCACCATATCCTTGAAGATTTCATCATCCCGTCCGTACGGGATGAGACAATCCAGAACCCAACAGACGTCCCCCTGTCACTCGCCTCAATCCGCGGGCACAAGCACACCAAAGCTGGTATTGAGGCAGCCGTATGGGACGCTTACGCAAAAGAGAATGAGCTTCCCCTTGCCGACTTGTTCGCTGCCTATCTGGGAGGTGGACAGAAACCGCGCAAGATCGCAGTAGTTGGCGTGAGTATTGGAATTCAATCATCCATCGCGGAGACAATTCAGATTATTGAGAAGCGGTTGGCACAAGGATATGAACGCATCAAATTGAAGATTATGCCCAGGTGGGACCTCGATATAGTCCGGGCCGTGCGCGAACGGTACCCCGAGATTACGCTCATGGTCGATGCGAACAGCGCCTATTCCCGGGAGGATTTTGATCATCTCTCCAAACTGGACAGGCACAATCTCCTCATGATCGAGCAACCCCTCGGCCATGAGGATATTCTCGAACACAGTCTCCTCCAACGACAAATGACCACGCCCTTGTGCCTCGATGAGAGTGTCAAATCCGCCCACGATTTAGAACTTGCACTGGAAATAGGGGCATGCCGCATCTTGAATCTAAAACCTGCCCGGGTGGGTGGTTTCACGGAAAGCCTCAAGATTCATGAAATTTGTGTAAAACGGGGATTGCCTTTGTGGGTTGGGGGGATGCTGGAGACGGGCGTGGGGCGAGCAGCAAATCTTGCTTTTGCCTCCCTTCCAGGAGTGACGCTGCCTAGTGATATCTCTGCGACGGATCGTTATTTCGACGAAGATATTACAGAGCCAGCTTTCTACCTGGGACCGGATTCCACCATCGCCGTCCCTGAAGGGATGGGCATCGGGGTTGAGGTCCAGCGTGAACGGTTAGAAGGGGCGGAGGCTAGATGGGCTAACTCTAATCTTTAGCTGTGATGATGCAGGATTACGACCCTTCCCGTCGATCTTTCCCGGAGCGTCGTTCATCCCCACTTCTTTGTTCTTCGCCTTCGTAGCTTTCTTCATCTGACACCCTTCGATCCTCACCAGATCGACGGTCTTTGCCACTTCGCCGTTCATCCTCTATGTGCTCTTTCCCTCGGGCATTTTCATCAACCATGCCAGGTTCCTCCTTCTCCTATGAACGAATTCAACCCCATGTTAGCTTTCTTTTCAACGTGAGACAAATATTTTTTTAATGAGGGACATCCGTAAGATCGAGGGACGCCTCAGCATACTCTCTGTATTCATGATATCAATAACGTCCTCAACGAATAAGACCTGCCGCTCTTGGCAGGTCCTTTAATAATATTCAAACACTCAATCTAAGGAAAACAAGGTGGCGACGAATGGATTCGAACCATCGACCAAGGGCTTATGAGTCCCCTGCTCTACCACTGAGCTACGTCGCCGTGGTGACGATGAGCGTTAAATTGCATTCTACTCAAGAAGTATTATCTAATCAAGGTCACACTGGAGACTATTTGTTTTCTCACCTTTTCATGGGGCATCATCCCCGCTATGGTGTACGAATTGATGCTGATCCATAAATCTTCGGATCGTCCCCGGAAGCGAATCGGGCTCGTCCACGATCAGTTCATCAGGTAGCAGCTTTTCCTTATAAAGCAAATCGCGGGTGAAAGGTGTTGCGACAGCGATGACATTCACGCCAGCCGCAAGACCTGCACGCACACCCGCAGGAGAATCCTCGATTGCGAGGCACTCACTCGCCGGGACGGACAACGCCTCGAGGGCGAGATGGTAAATCTCAGGGTCAGGCTTTCCATGCTCCACATCATCGCGGGTAGCCACAAAATCGAAGCGGTCGAGAAGATCTAACACATTCAACACGCGATTGGCTTGTTCGCAGGTGGACATGGTCACCAATGCCGTTTTACACCCCGCCTCATGCGCTTCGTTTAGTAAATCCACATTATGCGGCCACTGATTTGTGCGCAATACTTCCGGATCTCGCGTGAGTTCTTCGTAGAGCCGCAATCGTAGTTGAACGAAGATCTGCCAAATTTGCTGCGCGCCGAATTCACCGCTCAGGCTCTTAATCGAATCTGCCAGGTCAAATCGAGAGATGAGGTACTCCGCTACTTCTTTGCGAGATTTTCCCACCACCTGCTTGAAGGCCTCGATAACTTGCTCCTCTGAGACCTCACGAGGACATAATTCGGCCACGGCTTTGGCATAGGATTGAGCCTTCAGCCGTTCTGTTTGCACCAGCGTGCCGTCAAGATCGAAGATCCAGGCTTGAATCATCATTTCTCCAAGTTGGATGAAAAATCGAATGAATG
>CBDVCG010000004.1:0-19799 GCA_965372425.1 uncultured Anaerolineales bacterium | reverse complement strand
CCGCATGATTACGCTCGAAAGAGAAAATCAGCTTAAATCAAATCGGGTCAAAGAGCGGGAGCGCAGTCGGGCGCGTACGTTTTATCGCATCACTGCTGAGCTCAGTAAATCATCCGAACCGGACGAGATACTGGAGCGAGCGCTGGATCTTGGAGCCGAAGCCCTCGAAATCGATGCGGCTGTAGATGGAAGCGTGACCAGCGCATTCCTTCGTGTGGAAGAAGATGCCCTTCGCATCGCGTCTACTCGCAACATGATGTCGGACGATCTGAATCTGCTCTTGCATCCCATTTCAGGGCTATTCGAGGGGGTTTACGATTCTGGTGACCCGCAAATTTGCCTGGATCCGCGAGAAGATCCCCTCATCTCACAAATACACGGGTTTAACACCAGCAATGTCGTTCTTGTAATACCGCTTCTGACACAACAGGAGCCATATGGCGCGTTTCTCCACGGCCATAACGATCCTGGTTTCTTCCGCCCGGATCAGCTTGATCTTGTTCGCGCGTTCACTCAGCAGACGATGATTGCCCTCAAAAGCGCATGGATGTATGCCGATCTGGTCCGGGAAAAAGAGCGCATCACGGATGTCCAAGAAGAGGTGCGCAAAAAACTCGCCCGGGATCTGCACGACGGACCCACACAGATGATGGCTGCCATCACCATGCGTATGAACTTTGCCCAACGATTGATCGACCGGGATCCAGCGAGCGCCACCAAGGAGCTTATCAAGCTTGAGGACATGGCCAGACAGACCACAAAGGAAATCCGTCATATGCTTTTCACCTTGCGTCCTCTCATCGTTGAGACGCGGGGGCTGGTCGCTGGGCTTTATCAATTGGCAGACAAAATGCGGGACATTCATCAACAGGATGTCATCGTTGAGGCCGATCCGATGGACACAGAAGATCTCGACAAGGTGACCCAGAGTGTCATTTTCTACATCGCCGAAGAGGCGGTGAACAACGCCCGGAAACACGCAGAGGCTGAGCATACGTGGATCCGTCTCAACCGCACAAATGGCCTGTTTATCCTCATGGTGGAAGATGATGGGGTAGGTTTCAATGTCGGCGCCGTCGACGCCGACTATGCCCAGCGAGGCAGCCTTGGGATTGTGTCCATGCGCGAGCGATCCATTCTCGTCAATGGGTCCCTCCACATAGAATCGGCTGAGGGTGAGGGCACCCGAGTGGTCCTTGAAGTGCCTCTCTCTGGGAATGATTTGGATTATTAGCCATCAATACCTCGACCAGCTCCACCCGCAAACCACATCCATCCATTCCCGGAGCCCATGCTTTTAAGAGTAACAAGGAGATAAAGGCGTGATCTGGGCAGCAATTTTCTGGTGCATCATTTCCATTGGCGCCCCCGTCACTGCACGCGTTCTCGAACCTCGCCTCTCCCCCCGATTCGGCAAATGGCGCGATCCCCTCGTTGAAATAACGCCGTGGATCCACGGCCTCATCTGGCCTTATCTTGCGCTGATTGGTGGTGTAATCTTAGGCTTTGACGCCGGTCTGTACGGGCACAATACGAGTGCATGGATTGTAGGTTTTTTCGCCTGTGCTGCTGGGCTGGCTGCAGCCGCGTTGGTCTTGAGGGAAAAACCTCTTAACGACCATGTCCTCCTCGCGCCAATCGATGCGGTACATGAGGAACCCAGGTGGGCGCTCTACCGCTCTGCCGCTTTTCTATGGGTCGCCGAGCCAATCCTCGGTGTCGCGCTTGGGGTTCTGATGGCGTTCATGGAATGGGCCCTCTTCAATACCCCTTGGAAGGCTAGGCCCTCAACTCGCTCAAGTGCACAGCTCCTTCGCATTCTCTTCTCAGGAATAATATTCCTCATCACAAGAAATTTTTGGCTCACAGCCGGAACCCAAATCGGATTACTAGTTCTCGCAGGAACTGTGGGTCATGATGAAGACAATGGAGCTTCGGATGATGCTTAGATTACTCTCAAGTATGACTTCAGCGGTTTGCATCGTCATATAGGCAGTGGACAACTTGGAACACTCGAGATTATCGGATCGAATGCTGTGGGCGGTTCGCGCCGCCTGGGCATTCTCGGGATTGCTGTGGTTTTTTTGGCTGGGCTACGAAGACCGCTCTCTGACGTCCGTGATGCTCATCGCTGTCGCCATCATAATCGCTGTGAGCATGACCATTTTCTATCGCACTATTTGGAGCAGGGAAGCGCCAGGTTCCCGTGGCTTCTTCTGGACAAGCTTGCTTGGGCTTGCTGCGGGTTTGAGTGTAGGACCTACCACCGTGCTTCTTGTCGCGGTAAAAATATCCCTCCACGACCACACCGTCCCAGACTTCACCGCGCAGGACATGGTGTCGGTATTGAACCTCATGCCCATTTGGGGCATCATCGGGCTGCTCAGCGGGATGGCCTTGGGCTGGGTGTTTGCCATAAGGAAGAGGTAGGCCAATCTGGATGAATTCATTGCCACCAGTGGACCAATTGGCTTACAATGATTAGGAAGAAAGCCTGTATGGGGGTTTCCACTCCCATACCCCGCTTACCCCTCATCCATGCATCGAGCTACGGGGAATTCTGGCTTTTTTTCATAAAAGAGGTGATCGCGATGAGCATGAGTTGGGATGACGAAATCTTTCTCTGCCCTAATTGTTTTACGCCAGGTGGTGAACCAGGCGCTTGCCCCGAATGTGGAACTACGCGTGTGGGGTGCCGACCTGGCGACCCTGACGATCCGTGCAGAAAACCCATCATCGACGAGAATGGGCGTGTACGCACACGCGCACCGTTATGGTGGCTGCACTACACCGTCTCACAATTGGCCGACCGAAGCCATAAAGAATAAGTCAACCATAAATAGCGAGAGGTTCACATGAATAAGGAAAAAGTGGTCATCATCGGTTCGGGACCCGCGGGTCTTACCGCCGCTCTGTATGCCGCGCGCGGCAATCTAGATCCCTTGGTGATATCCGGAAACCAGCTTGGTGGCCAAATCTCGATCACCAATGAGGTCGAGAATTATCCGGGCTTTCCGGAGGGCACAACCGGACCCGAGCTGGTGGAGTTGATGCAAAAACAAGCCGAGCGGTTCGGCGCCAGGATCATGATCGATGAAGTCAACGAGGTTGATTTCAGCAAAGGTTCCCCCTTCTACCTGAAAACACACGGGGATGAATTCGAAGCCGAATCTGTCATCGTGACTGTGGGCGCTTCACCGAAGCGCCTCGGTATCCCCGGTGAGGATGATTTCATCGGGCGGGGAGTCTCGTTTTGTGCCACATGCGATGGATTCTTCTTTCGGGATAAAGACGTCCTTGTGATAGGTGGCGGGGACAGTGCCATGGAAGAAGCGCTCTTTCTCACCAAGTTCGTTTCCAAAGTGCGTGTGATCCACAGAAGAGAAGAACTCCGCGCCGGGGAGGCGCTGAAGCGCCGGGCCGCTCAGAACGAAAAGATCGAGTTCGTCTGGAACACTGTGCTTGAGGAGATCCAGGGCAACGGGAAGGTCGAGACGGTTGTGGCTAAAAACGTCAAATCCGAAAAGACCTCCAACATCGAAACCGATGGTGTCTTTATCTTCATCGGGCATTATCCAAACTCCAGCCTCTTTGAAGGTCAGCTCGAAATGAATGATCTGGGCTATCTGATCACCGACGAGAAGATGATGACGAGTGTGCCGGGGATTTTTGCTGCTGGAGAAATCCAGGACCCCGTGTACCGGCAGATTGCAACCTCGGTAGGTCAGGGCTGCGCGGCGTCGATCATGGCCGAACGCTGGCTGGATGCTCAGGATTAAGTGTCCTCTGCCGCTGGAATTGCGTACAGTGAACATCGCGGTGGATCCTCTCATGATCCGCCGCTTGTCTTAATCCATGGCGCTGGAGGCGATCGCCTGCATTGGCCGCCTCAGCTTCGTCGTCTTGATGGGAAATGCGTGTATGGGCTTGATCTGCCCGGTCATGGAGATTCTCCTGGCGAGGGAGAACGCACTGTACAGGCGTATGCCGACAGACTCGTCGCCTGGATGGATGCGATGGGTTTCGACCAGGTAGTCCCATGTGGTCACTCCATGGGCGGCGCGATTTCTATGACGTCTGCGCTCATGTACCCAGACCACGTCGCGGCCTTGGTTCTTGTGGGTACTGGCGCACGATTGCGCGTAAGCCCAGACATTCTGAAAATTACCGCAGACGAGGGACAGCTCCAAGCCGCAGCCGATCTCGTGACCAGTTGGGCTTTCAGCCCATCAGCCTCGCCTCGACTCATCGAACTCGGGCGGGAGCGATATAGCAGCGCCAAACTGGATACCATGCATCATGATTTCGTCGCCTGCGACCAGTTTGATGTCATGGGTCGTCTTGGGGAAATCGAGTGTGCCGCACTCATCATCTGTGGGGAGGATGATCAGCTTACGCCAACAAAATACAGCCGATTCCTAGCCGATCATATTCACCAGGCGTCACTTGAAATTGTGCCGGGGGCGGGTCATATGGTGATGTTGGAGAAGCCAGAGAAGCTCTCGAGGTTGATTGGGGGGTTTATGGAGAAAACCAGGAACTAGGGATCAGGGATTTGGGATCGGGTTGGTGGAGCTAGGATTCGTTTTCGGGGATCCTAATCCCTGCTCTCCGTTCCCTTATCCCCTATACAGCCAACCTCTTCTGCAGGACTGGCTTGAGCGACTGAATCGCCCTCGCCCTGTGGCTGAGCCTGTTCTTTTCCTCCATGGTCAACTCGGCCATCGTCTTATTCTCACCTTCAACCAGGAAGATCGAATCGTATCCGAACCCCATCTCGCCTTGCTCATGAGGGATGATCTCCCCCCGGCACCTGCCTTCAGCCACATCAACCCCACCGTCCGGGGAGGCGAGGGCCACCACGGATACAAAAGTCGCATACCAGGGTCTTTCATGCCCATCAAGGAGCACGAGCAGATTTGCCCGACGATCGGCATCCGTAGCCTTTGGACCGGCGAGACGAGCGGATCGCAGCCCAGGTGCGCCGTCGAGTGCATCAACCTCCAACCCCGTGTCGTCCCCAAGCGCCCATACGCCATAGTGCATCGCCGTCGTCCTTGCCTTCAGGATCGCGTTTTCAGCGTAATCCTCACCAGTTTCATCAACCATGGGCAGCGAATCCTGATCCATGATCTCAAGTTTAAAATCACGTAGCAGCTCACGCATCTCGCGCCGTTTCCCGGGGTTATTCGTAGCGATGATGATCGGTACCATTGACATAACGCTCCTTATGGCTACTCGAACAGTACCTAAACCCAAATTGTCCTGTCCACTTCATTATACCCCCCCATATATTGGGGATATTTCACGAAGTCCTAGCATTTATGTTATGCACAAAGACCCCGTCTTGATTTCAGATTCCTTCTATGCTATAATGCGAACGCTTTTCTGTAATCTTGAGGACCAGGCGGTGCAAACCTGAAGAATCGTCAACCGTTGCGGTTGAACGTTGGCTTTCTGCTTAATGAAAGCATCGGCTACAGCCGCGATATTGAGTTCGACCATCCCTCGCTCTTTATTGATACCGACCTGGAAGTCCGCGACTTCGAAGGGTCAATTCGCCTGACTCGCACGGGTCAGGGAATTTACACTCAGGGTAGCCTGAGCGCAAAAACATCTTTTGAATGCGTTCGATGTCTATCCGCATTCGACCAAAACCTTGTGGCGCAGCTTGACGAGCTGTTCGTCTACCCTTCCGATAAATCCAGTGATGAATTCCTCTATATACACGAAGATGGCACTCTTGACCTGAGTCCGATCGCCCGCGAAGTCCTGCTGTTGGATGTCCCCATACAACCTCTCTGTCGAAGCGACTGTCGCGGTTTTTGTCAGATATGCGGTGCAAATGCAAATGAAATCGATTGCGACCACCCGGATATCTCTATCGACCCACGCCTTGAGATCCTTAAAACGCTGAAGACCAAGTCTTGATTTATGTGAACGTTCGCGGCCCAATTCGACCTCTAGCGCTGGTACATCCATCGCTAGCAGGACCACCAGGAGTACGTGGATGAGCATATCCAAGGACAGATGGGAAAAACGGGAAGCCTTCGCAGCATTGATTGAAAAGGGTAATTTTCAAGGCTTCATCACGAATGAAGATATCATCACGGTTTGGCCAGAATCCGAGGACGCTGAAGAGCGCATGGAACGCCTCCAGACATTTTTCAGAAGTGCCGGTATTGAAGTTTATGATGACATAGCCCAGGTTCCTACCCATCTTCTTAACGATGCCGGTCAGGGGGAGATCCAATTTGATCTCAGCTTGATTTCCAGCGACGATACAGTGGGCCTCTATCTCAAAGAGATGGCTCGCGTCCCTTTGCTCAAAATCGAGCAGGAAGTTGATCTTGCTAAACGCATCGAACGCGGGAAAGAGTCCGAGGCGAAACTCGGCCAACACAACGGAAAAATGGCGGCGAAGACACGCGCAGAATACCAGGGGCACATTCAGGATGCAAAAGCGGCGAGAGATCATCTCATCAAAGCCAACACCCGCCTGGTAGTCAGCATCGCCAAAAAATACATGGGGAGAGGGGTGCCGTTTCTCGATCTAATCCAGGAAGGCAACCTCGGCCTCATGAAAGCCGTGGAAAAATTTGACTACCACCGCGGCTTCCGCTTCAGCACATATGCAACCTGGTGGATACGCCAGACGATCACTCGTGCGATCGCAGATCAGGGCCGCACCATTCGCGTGCCCGTACATATGTCCGACCGTATACGTCGGCTCTACAAGATTGCCCGCCAGATGGAGCAGGATATCGGGCGCAAGCCCACGCCGGAGGAGATCGCCGTCGAAATGGAAATCGACGCCCGTAAAGTCCAGTGGATGATGCGGGTGTCATGGCGGCCGCTGTCGCTGGAGACGCCTGTAGGGGAAGATGAGGATACCGAACTTGGTTCTTTCGTCAAGGACGACTCCACGCCAAGCCCAACACAGACGGCTTACCAAAACTTGCTCAGGGACAAGATTGAAGAGGTGCTCTCCACCTTGAGCCCACGAGAAGCCCGCATCCTGCGCCTGCGTTTTGGACTGCACAATGGAAGACCGTATACGCTGGAAGAAGTCGGACAAAAATTCGGGCTCACGCGCGAGCGCATACGCCAGATCGAAGGGAAGGCGCTGCGTCGCCTGCGGCACCCACGCAGGGCGCGTCAACTGCGAGATTATCTCGGCTGATCCTGATTGACAAGAGAAAACAAACCAGGGGGCTGTCTCAAAAGAAGATCTTGATAGTCCCTTTTCCTTGCACAGAGCTGGATTTTAAAAGCTCTTTCCGAATCTTTAACTTCCAACAGCGATGCCGGCTAAAGGGAGCCCGGATTTAAAAGACGGGCGTAGTCCGGTCACTCTGGTAGACCCTTGGATGGGATAATGGGTCCAACGAAATGGATCCACATTCCATAAACCCGCATCCTCCTCCCGTCGGGTACTCCCATCGGGGAGAGGAGCACGCATGATAAAAAGTTTCTTCTCAAATCGGTGAATGAAAGCCTCTCTCCTTTTTCAGAGAGAGGAGTTGGGGTGAGGGAGCCCTTTTGATGTCCCTTTGTCCTCTTTATGCGACCTTCGACCTGCCTCTAAAATCTTGCGGGGTTCTGAGCAAAAACCACCTCATCTCCACTGGTCGATACGCTAGTTCATACACCTGTGCCTCCCCCGTAATAACCAGGAAGTGCCGACCGCCATTCTGAACCCACTGCCGTCCCAGGGAAAGGATGGGCCGCTTTACGCCTCCCCACACAAACGATATTGGGATGATTTTTCCTGATTCTTTAAAGCGCGCCACCACCTCGACCGCTTCGTTCATTCCCTCTCCAAGACCTGCTTCAACAGCTCCAGAGCCGCATCGACGGAATCATCCTTGTTCTCGTATCTGTCCCCATCCCAGACGTGTTCCGATGTCCACTCTCCGGACCGGGTGCTTACCGCCACCCACGTAAGCCCGACCGGCTTATCCGGCAGCCCTCCCGATGGTCCCGAAATCCCTGTGATACTCACGCCGATGTCGGCTCGGAGAGCCTGGCGCGCGCCGCGCGCCATCTCGAGCGCGGTTTCTTCACTTACCGCGCCATGTTCGTACAGCGTGAGATGGTCCACATCGAGGAGCCTTTCCTTGGCCTCATAAGCATATGCGATCACGCCGCCGAGAAAGTAGGTTGATGATCCCGCCACGTTCGTGATGCGATGTCCTAAAAGCCCGCCGGTGCACGATTCGCCTACCGCCAGGGTCAGTCCTTTCTTTGTCAACAATTCATGGACGCGTTGCTCAACTTGCTCGGTCATTTATTGATTCCCTCATCGTTCAAAGTCTTTTTCGGGTCACTTTCCCCATTCTGATTTCACCGTACCCATCATTATAACCTTCCGGTTGACAGCCCCCAGGCTGTAACGTAAGCTAAGATCCGTGATGGATCTCTTCTCCTTAACCACCGAACCGCAGACCTGGTCTGTAGCCGATATCACCCGTTACATACGAGAGACGCTGGAGAGCGACTACCGACTTCGGGATCTCCTGATCGCAGGCGAGGTCTCGAACCTTTCTCGACCAACCTCTGGTCACCTCTATTTCACCTTGAAGGATGAGGAAGCTTCTCTGCGCTGTGTGATGTGGCGACCCATTGTCTCCAGGCAAACCTACCTGCCGAAGAATGGGGAAGCCGTGGAAGTTCGTGGACATATCAGCGTTTATGACGCTGGTGGACAATATCAACTTTACGCCGATCGGATCCACCCCGCCGGAGAGGGTAGCCGCTTCCAAGAGTTCCTTCGGTTGAAAGAGCTGCTTGAAAACGAGGGCGTATTCGATCAGGACAAGAAACAACCTCTGCCGGCTTGGCCGCAGCGGATCGGCGTCGTCACCTCTCCAACGGGCGCTGCGCTGCGCGACGTTATCCATGTGATCCAGCGCAGGTACCCCGTTGCGGAGGTCCTTATCTCCCCGACTCCCGTCCAGGGCGATCAAGCGCCTATGGGTATCGTAGCCGCGCTCGAGGCGATGAATTCACACGGAAGACCGGATGTGATCCTGCTCGTCCGCGGAGGGGGATCGGTCGAAGACTTGTGGGCCTTCAACGACGAAGAAGTTGTCCGGGCCGTCTGCGCATCTAAGTCACCTCTTGTTACCGGGATTGGGCACGAGACCGATCTCATACTGTCCGATTTTGCCGCGGACGTACGCGCGCCCACGCCCTCTGCCGCGGCGGAGATTGCAACGCCCGATCGAACCGAGCTCGACGCCGATGTCTACGACGCCATGTACCGCATCTGGGGGATTTTTCGAGATGCCCTCATCAGACGCAGGCACACCCTCGAGCTACTCGAGGCTGCACTCCGGCTCAATTCCCCCGGAGCCAGAGTCGCTAACGCAAGACAACATATCGATGATTTCCTGATGAGAGCCAACGCCACATTGAACTACGATCTCTCCCTGGCGCGCACGCTGCTTGCCGGCACGTCCCAAACCCTACAGGCAGTTAGTCCCCTCGATGTTCTTGCGCGTGGATACGCGCTCGTCACCCGGGTAGAGGACGGCCAGGTTGTTCGATCGGTGAAACAAATCTCTCCAGGAGACCGACTTACCATCCAGGTTCAGGATGGAAAATTCCCCGCACAGACCGGCCAGCCCGAACCCAAAGGATCGGAGTGAACATGCCAAAATCAAAACCCGTGGAGAAACTGACCTACGAAGAAGCCTTTGAGGAATTGACCCTGCTTGTGAAACAGCTCGAAGAAGGGGATCTTCCTCTAGAGGAGGCGCTGACACTTTTCGAGCGTGGGCAGGAACTTGGCGTTCGCTGCCACCAACTCCTGGAACAAGCTGAACTTCGACTTCGCGAGCTGACACCCGACGGGGAGGGCGGTTTCACCGAGAAAGATTTCACCCCGGGGAATTCCAGCGAATAGCTCGCAGTCGCATGAAACTGCCACCGCACCTGATTTAATGACGAACGCGGGAAGATGAAGCCGGGTACAGATTGGAACACCTAATGTATGAAAGACTGCGCCGACCTTACACGCCTTTTTACGCGTCCGTACCACCCCTCCTGAAGATGGCCCCAGGAATTTCTTTTGCGTCGGGAACCCCTAGAAGCAGCGCCACAAGCCAGTAAACCGCGCCTCCCAGTAGGATGCCCACACCCCCGCTGATCCAATCCGACTGATCCCCCGTCAGCGCCAACCAGACGATGATCGTCACCGCCATGGCTGATGAAGCGAGGATGATGGCCGTAATTCCTCGCCGCTGCACTCTCAGATCCATGCCACCAAACCTCCGATGGATGAGCCATAGAAGAACCGTTGCTTCAATCGCGGTTGCCAGTGAATTCGCCAGCGCAAGCCCACCGATGGGCGCTCTACCGAGCCGCAAAAACGCAAGTGAAAACAAGATACTCAGCAAGACATTCAAACTCATCGCACCCACACCCACGAGCACCGGTGTCCTGGTATCGTGCAGCGCATAAAAGGCCCTGGCCACGACCTCCAACAAGGAATGCCCCAGGAGCCCCGCCGCAAACCACAGCAGCGCCCATGCCACCAGCTCTGTGGATTGACTGTCAAAAAGGCCACGCTCGAAGAGCGCTCCTACGATCTCCCGCCGCAGCAAGATCAACCCCACAGTTGCGGGAAAGGCGAGGAACACGACCCCACGGAGCGTGGCCGCGAGGGCGTCTCTCATTCCCTTCAGTTGGCCGAGTGCTACCTGCGCCGAGAACGTTGGCAGCGCCGCAATCGCGATGGCTTGGGCAATGATGGCCTGGGGCATAATCATCAACGCAAATGCGTAAGAGAGCGCAGAGACACTTCCTTCCGCCATCCGGGAGGCAAGATTGGTGTTCACCAGGAAATTAACCTGGACGACGGCGACTCCGAGCAGCCGAGGCAGCATTAATCTGCCCACCTCCCCCACGGCAGGATCGTCCAGACCGAGGGTCCGGGAGTATGTCCCGCCTCTTCCGCGGAGCCCGGGAATTTGAATGATCAAATGCATGCAGGTGCCAAGCACTACCCCCCAGGCAAGGCCATAGATGCCCCATTTTGGAACGAGCAGGAAAATCCCTAAGATCATACCTAGCCGGTAAGCCGCGGGGGCCAGCGCGGGCAGGATAAAGTGCTGCTGTGCTTGCAGCGTAGCCATCAGCAATCCGCTCATCCCAAAAAGGACAGGCGTGATGAGCATGATGCGTAGGAGCGATACGGTGAGCTCGATCTGACCTGTATCTGAAAAACCCGGCGCCAGGATGTGATCGACGAGCCAGGGGGCGAATATCCACGCGATGCCGCAAGCCAAAACTAGAATCAACAGCACCAAGTTTGCAACAGCCGAGGCCATCCGCCAGGCGCCGCGCCGATCTCCTCGAGTGAGGAACCCGGTGAATGTGGGCAGATAGGCCGAAGCCAGAGCCCCTCCGGAGACGAGGGTGAACAAGATTTCGGTAAGTCGATTAGCGGCGAAATACGCATTGATGTCCGCCTGCGTGCCGAATGTTCTCGTGATAAGGATGGTCGTGACCAATCCTATGGCACTCGAGAGTGCCATTCCGAACATCACGACGCCAGCAGCACGGAAGATTTGCCGATTGGGAGATGAAACCGATTCGCTCACGATGTGGGATTATACAGTAAGGAGATAGGAGTCATGAGAGCCGGGGACGCCGACCCCGGCTCTCTCTTAAGGAGGAGAAGAAGAGATTTCGCCCTTCTAGATATACTATATACGATGCGAAGGTCTATGCGCACGTCTACAACGCAACGTAAAACCTACGCAATTCATACGCTCCATAGTACCAGAGAGCTACCCTAATACCCATCACATTACAGATGGATGACTTATAGCGCGGGTCCTCGCAAAAACAAATCCCGCCTTTCGCCCATAAATCGTTACTTCGAGAGCGTGCTATAATCCACCATCTTCCCGTTCTGACGCCCATGCTACTCGACTGGATCCTCGCAGCCACCCCCCTTCTGGTCATCCTTGTCTTGATGCTCGGCTTCCGTTGGGGAGCCAGCAAAGCAGGACCTGCTGGATGGTTCACGGCAATCATCGTGGCTGCAGTGCATTTCGGGACTGGCATAGAAGTCCTCGCCCTCGCTCAAACAAAGGCACTGTTTCTCGCTCTCGACGTGCTTCTTATTACCTGGAGCGCCTTCCTGTTATACCGGGTAACTGCGGAAGCCGGTGCGATCTCTACGATCAGTGACGCGGTCACACAATTAACTCCTGACCGCACCATACAGGCGCTTCTGATCGGGTGGGCGTTCGCCTCCTTCTTGCAGGGCGTGGGGGGCTTCGGTGTCCCGACGGCGGTGACAGCCCCATTATTGATCGGGATCGGCTTTACACCTCTGAGCGCAATCGTGATTCCGTCCATAGGCCATGCATGGTCCGTCAGCTTCGGAAGCCTCGCAACGTCTATCCAGGCCTTGATTGCCACCACGGGCATCCCGGGTGAAATTCTTGTCCCGACAGCAGCGGCTTTGCTTGGCATCATTGGTTTTTTCTGCGGCTTCATGGTCGCTCACCTTGCCGGCGGATGGCGAGCCATCAGGTCGC
The DNA here is from genome assembly GCA_965372425.1 of uncultured Anaerolineales bacterium. Lineage (GTDB taxonomy): Bacteria > Chloroflexota > Anaerolineae > Anaerolineales > E44-bin32 > E44-bin32. The sequence goes on along the minus strand of CBDVCG010000004.1, from coordinate 7,242 downwards.
ACTTCCTGCCCATCCTGCTCATCGGCATAGCGATGGGCGGCACGCAGTACCTCCTCGCCACAAATGGACTCTGGAACCTTGCTGGGCTGGGCGCGGGACTCATGGGTCTTGTTGCGGGCTACATCATCGCCCGACGAGGCCGGAATCAGGCGGATATAGGGAGAGCGTTTTCCGTGAGCAGGCGAGATGTGCTGCTCGCTTTCTCTGGATACATCGCCCTTGTGGTTTTCACGCTCATCATTTTCTTCTTTCAACCGCTGCGTTCGTTCCTGGATCAGTTTGTCATCCGGATGTCATTTCCTGAGATGGGCACCACTCGCGGCTTCATCATTCCTGCCGGGTATGGCCGGGAGATCCCGTTGTTTCGACACGCTGGTGCGATTCTTTTCTATTCCTCACTCTTCACATACCTGCTCTACCGCCTGACAGGATTGTTGGGTAAAGGGTCTGCCCCAAAGATACTTGGTGGAACAATCCAGCGCGTCCTGCCATCCAGCCTGGGGATCGCCGCCATGATCGCCATGGCCGTGGTCATGCTCCACGCCGGGATGACGGAGACTCTCGCTCTTGGACTGGCACGGGGTGCGGGTGACTTCTACCCGCTTATCGCGCCATGGATTGGCGCGCTGGGGGCGTTTATGACCGGCTCGAACACAAACTCGAATGTCTTGTTCGGGACCCTGCAAATGAGGACAGCGGAACTGCTCGGTTATGCGATCACCGCCATTCTCGCGGCTCAGACGGGTGGAGGCGCTGTAGGTTCCGTTCTGGCGCCCACGAAGATCGTTGTGGGAGCAAGCACGACCGAGTTGGTGGGTCAAGAGGGTTATGTCATGAAGAAGCTCATCGGCTATGTCGTGATCCTGCTCCTCGTGATGAGCGCTATTACCTGGCTTTTAACATAGGATGTGTGGATGAGTTCTCTACCCATAATTAGGAAGAAGCACAAATTGCATCTCCAGTTCATCGCGCTTCTCCTGATCGCCATCCCTTCCATCGGTGTCTACTTCAGCGTTCTGGGTGGTGCGGCGCTGGTAACCTGGCTTTTGATGACCCTTATCTGTGCCGGGATGATTCTCGCCATGTGGGTTTCATAATCAATGCTTGCTCACTATAGCTTGATGTTCGCCCAGCCTGCGCATCGCGCCAATATGTTCGATGTTTGTCTTGAATCCGCTTCGCATGGTATTGAAGGAGAGATGCGTCGCCCCGGCCATGCGCCAACTCTCGAGTGAGCCGGCCAGCGATTCGAGATCGCCCTCTCCGTAGTTAAGCCGCACCTCAAGCCCCAGGGCCTCGCTCGGACGACCAGCCTCTTCAAGATAGGCGGATAGTTTTTCCAGCGACGGTTGTGCCTCTTCGATGGACTTATGGTTGGTTATCCAGCCATCGCCCAGGTTCGCGATTCTTCTGAGCACACGATCAGCGTGCCCGCCGAACCATATGGGGATCGGTCGCTGTACCGGCAGCGGATTCAGCCCCGCATCATTAATGGTGTGCCACTTGCCATGAAAAGTGACCAGGGGCTCGACCCACAATTGTCTCAGGAGTTGTATCTGCTCCTCGCTCCTCATCCCCCGGTTCTCGAAATCCATACCCAGCGCCTCGTATTCCACATCGTTCCATCCTATTCCTATGCCGAGTCTCAACCGCCCCCCACAGAGCACATCGAGGCAAGCCGCCTGTTTTGCCACCAGAGCAGTTTGTCTTTGCGGCAGGATTAGAATGCCCGTTGTGAATTCGATGGTGTTCGTTACTGCGGCCATGTAACTGAACAAGACAAAGGGGTCTATAAAAGAGTCTTGATCTGTGTACGGTCCCTGCCAGCCACCAAGCCGCTCTGGATTGGCGCCAAGGACATGATCGTATGCAAGGATGTGATCAAATCCCAGACTCTCTGCCGTTTGCGCAAAATCACGGATGGCGAGAGGGTCGAAACCAAACTCGGTTTGCGGATACACAATACCGATTTTCATGCTCGCGCTCCTTAACCATGGGCAGCTCGATTCGTTGCCCTTAACGTGGGATTATCCATAAAACGATCCGACTGATAAATTGAATTATACAAGCCTTCAACGTGGATATCCTGCCGTACTTCCCAGTCTGATGTAAAATGAGTTCCATGGATGACAAAGTAATTCACCTTCTGAACACCGTATCTTTCCCGGATATCCTTGAGAGCAAGGTGACCGCGGTTTCTCCGAGGTTGGTCGTGCACGCTCACACCACTCGAAATACTGAGCTGCTTCCAGAAGATGTCCTTGATAAAGTCGAGATACTCTATACCATCGATACGCTCCCGGACCCCGATCTGGTTCCTAATCTTCGCTGGATTCAACTCCATTATGCCGGCGTCGACCATGTGCTTGAACATCCATTGCTCAACGCCGATATTTTGGTTACCACAATGAGCGGGGCCTCGGCGCCGCAAATGGCGGAATTTGTGCTCGCTCAGATGCTGGCCCTGGGGCACCATCTCATAAGTTACACATCCGATCCACCCAAGATCCGTTGGGCTGAAGACCGATACCGTCGATATCAACCCATAGAGCTGCGCGGCAGCACAGTAGGCATCGTGGGTTATGGCAGCATTGGGCGTGAGGTCGCTCGTCTCTGCCGTGCGTTCGGGGTAAGTGTTCTTGCGATCAAGCGTGACTTAAAACGACTCGATGATGAGGAATACATCGTGGAGGGCCTTGGAGATCCTGCGGCTGAGATACCCGATCGGATCTACCCTCCTGAAGCGATTCGCTCGATGGTTGCACTCTGCGATTTCGTCGTAATAACCTTACCCCTTACCTCGACCACCCGGGGCACATTCGACAAGAGCGTGCTAGAGGCTATGAAATCTGATGCCTATCTCATCGATGTGTCCCGAGGGGGCATCCTTGACCATGGCGCCCTGGTTGAGGTCTTGAACGACGGGGCGATTGCCGGCGCCGCCCTCGACGTATATCCCATCGAACCTCTCCCCGAGAGCAGTCCTTTGTGGAGAATGCCAAACGTCATCCTCTCACCGCATATCGCTGGAGCCTCCGATCACTATCTTGAGCGTGCCGTAGACCTTTTTGTAACGAACTTGAACCGGTATATTGTAGATGGTCCATTGCTCAATCTGTATGACCCAAAGACTGGGTACTAGATGACCAAGATTGGGGGCGCCATTTTCGATCTGGGATCAACGCTCATCCACTTCGATGGGGATTGGAGCGCCGCCCTCCAAGAAAGCCGCGCCGTTTTTGCAACATACCTGATCGAAGAGGGTTTCGATATCGAGTACGACCTGTTTGTCCAACGATTCAAAGAGACGATTGACTCGCAATTCAAACAACGACAAGTTGATAACATTGAACGTCCACTGTCCAACATAGCCCGGGATGTGCTGGCTGAATTTGGATACGCAGATATCCCCAGCGTTACCTTGATGACGGGCCTTATCCAGATGTATGCCATCAGCGAGGTGCATTGGCAGCTTGATCCTGCTGCGATCGAAGTTCTCACAAATCTTACCGATGCCGGACTCAACCTGGGATTAATTTCGAACGCTGCAGACGAAGACAACGTTCAGCGCTTAATCAATAAGGCAAACATCCGCGCCTTCTTTCATCCCATCCTCATTTCGGCAGGTGTGGGTATTCGAAAACCCGACAGGCGTGTGTTTGACATGGTCTTAGAAGATTGGACGATGGCCTCGCATGAGGCCGTCATGATAGGGGATTCGCTCAAGGCGGATATTCTCGGGGCGCAGGGCGCGGGTATGCACCAAATATGGATCAATCACAAAGGGGCTCCTCCCCCAAATCCGAGAAATTTAGAGGCTATTACACCTGAGGTTGAGGTTGACGGCTTACAGAACATCCCCGCATCTATCCAGCATATGATCAGGGAAGGTTAACGTGTACGATTTTAAGAAAATAAGCGAACACATTTATCGTCTTGAAGTCACCTTTACTATTATGGGACCCATCTCATATCCTGTTGCAGTCTGGATGATCCGAGGTCAGGATGGATGGGCGTTGATCGACGCCGGACCACCCGATACAGCAGATCTGGTAGTCGCCGCCGTCACGCGGATTACTGGTGGATCTGGCCCGCGCGTGATTTTTCTAACACATGCACATGTCGATCACAGTGGCGGCCTGGGAGCCATCCGCATGGCCTGGAACACCCCCATCATATGCCATAGTGAAGAAGCTCCGTTTGTTACAGGCGAGATGGATTACAGAGAACTTAAAGCACACAGCCTCGCCTTTGGGATAGCGAGATACTTCTTCCCGCGCGCCTCTGGAGGGCTTCCCGTCGCCAGGACCATCCAACCGGGAGAATCCGCCGCCGGCATGGCCGTAATTCACCTCCCGGGTCACACTCCAGGACACATAGGATTCCTACATCCTGAAGATCGGGCTATGATTTGTGGTGACGCGATGATGAACATCGAAGGCAAATTATCCCCGCCTCATTCTTTTGCTACGTCCGATCCTGAAACCTCCCGCTCTTCGATGCGGCGTCTGGGTGAACTGGACTACAAACATCTTCTCCCCTCTCATGGAGACCCCATTCTCGAAAATGGTCACTTGTCCATGCTCAATTACCTTGGCATGAGAATGGAGGATGATTTCTCAGGTCACCGGTAGGGTTTTTTCAACACATAAAAATATGGACCAACCCAATAAAAAGACCGCAGCCGCATTATTCATAGTCCGTCCAATCTGGGGACCTTATCCTGCACAGATCTGGCATGCGGCGCCCGCTCGTTTCATCCATCGCTAGCGATCTGCCGCGATGATCTCATCGATAAACTCGCACATCTTGTCAAAGTGTGAGCCCCGCCAATAAATCCTTGCACAATCAGAGCATTTGCTAAACTCATCAAAATGAACCGCTGCTCTGGGTGGAAGTTCTTCGATCACCTCGTCCTTACTCACTTTGTTAAGAGATCCATTGCAGTGCATACACCGGCTAAACGGGGATAGCTGTCCGCGCAGATCAAACCTCCTAAGCACTTCGAGGAGCTGTTCTCGAGGACGCGTGCTTCTCGGGCAATACCCGTACACGACCTCCCCGCGCTTCAGCAGTTCTCTGTCTCTGGTGAGAAGTATGCGCTTTTGCTCACTAGAGATACGGGCAAGATACTCGTCCTCATAATCATTTCGATAGTACGCGTCAAAGCCAAAGAGGCGCAGATACCTCGCCAGGCGACCGAGATGCGTGTCGAGGATAAATTCCACGGACTTCAACTTCTCCGGACGAACTTTCGACTGATGCGAAAGATCGACAGACATAAACAATGGATACACACTTATTCTGTCGCCATCTGCGAGGGGATATCTGAACCCGACCGGCTCGCCGTTGACCAGAACCAAATCGATCTCTGGATGAGGCACGCCCAGCGACTCAATCGTGTCCTTTATAGCTGGGCGACCAGAGAAATAGTGACGGAAGGTTCGGAAATGTCGATCCTCCTTCAGGAAGAAATTCAATCCAGCGTAAAACCTGAACTCTGCACTTTGCATATTAGACATTCAGCTCCTCTAATCGCACCCCTTGAACGTCGCTCCGAATGCCGCGTGGGCTGAACCCTCGAGGTGTTATTTAATCTACCAGCCCAACTCGCGTTATGGCTTGCGGCAGCCCCACGTGCTCAACACACACCTGTTTCGCTAGCGTCGGATATAGAATATCTCTTTTTGTAATTGTACAAAGGGTTCCATGCTGTTCGTGGTTATGGCAAAGGGAAATCGTTGTCAGTGTACGCAGGACCGCCTTCATGCACGTATTTCAACAGATGACCGGAAAATCTGTTAGGTGTTCGCAAAGTCAAATTTTGAGTTGTTATGTCAGAATGGAGGGTGAATCTTCCGCCGTGTTGAGGTGCAATTATGTTTGCAGATAATAACAACTCCAATAATTCCGATGTCGACCCCCGGGTGCAAGGCATGACCGATGCACTGGCCAAGCTAAATGTCCCTGAATTGGATTTCCATTGGGCTGCCGTCACGGACTATGATGGGCTTGTTTTAGCGGATTTCCCACCAGATTCGGATTCCGATTTGCTCTACATCGCGGCTGCTGCCGCACACCTGCTAAGAGCGGGTGAGAGAGCCATAGAAGAGCTCGAGTTCGGCAAGTGGCGCTATACCTTGCTCGCGGGTTCGACCCTTCAGCAAATTGTTGTGCATTTGAACAAGGAAGTCATCCTCACCATTGGATACGGCTCCAGAATTCCTTTGTACAAAATCTTTGCTGCGGTGAAGGGCGTCGTTCCCGACCTTGTCCGCTCGTTAGATATCACCTCCCGAAAGTTTTCGGAACCAAACACGATGGTGATGCGTCAGGAAGATCTCCAAAAGATGCTCAGAGCTTCCTGAAAATTCCCGGATCGGTCCGATTGAGTAAAAGACCTGGCGTGTCGCCGGGTCTTTTCTATAGCAATCCGCCTGCTCCCGGAGCGCACGGCAATTCAAGGGAAAACCCTCTTCAGCGGCAGGGTGTATAAAAACGAATTCTTTTCTATAATGAATTCTTAACCGGCAGGAGCGGATTCGCCCACAAACATCACCCCGTCGACAAAGGCGTTCATCCCATCATAATGGCAATGGACTTTTTTTGCGTGGCGAAACCCACAGATTAAGAAAGGCAGGTATCCGATGTTCAAATCTGGCTTGATCGTAGCCGCCTTGGCTTTGTTCTTCGGCTTTGGGTTGACATTGTTGAGTCCGGTTTGCACACCTTGCGTGGGTGTCATCCTCGGACTCCTGGCGGGGTATCTCGCGGGGGTGTTCGACAAACCTATGGATAGTTCTGGTTCCACCCGGGCCGGGGCTGGCGGTGGGCTTGTGGCCAGCATCGGTGTAATTCTCGGACTTGTCTTCGGCGCGGTGGCGAATTCAATGCGCGTGGGCCCCGAGGGTGCGCAGCAGCTGCTCAACTCCTTTGGTGCACCTTCCGCATATTCGTCCGCGGTCGGGCCAGGTTATTACTTTGGCGTCATCGGCAGTGCAATTTGCTTCAGTCTTATCAACGTGATATTGATGGTGCTGCTGGGAGCACTGGGCGGGCTGCTCTGGTGGCAGATATCCGGAAAGAACTCGGCGCAGAGTCCGGACATCGTGGATTTGCCTCCTCTGGGTTGAAGAACCCCGCAGCAAGCTGCGGGGCATCTTCCAAGGAAAAAGTTTATATGGGGTTTCCACCCCCATACCCTGCTTGCCATACATCCCTACAGCACGCTACATGGTGTTC
>CBDVCG010000003.1:0-20744 GCA_965372425.1 uncultured Anaerolineales bacterium | reverse complement strand
AATTATTTCGCTAATTTAATTTTCCAGATTTCCAATCTCCATCATGCCATGTGTATACAGCCCGCGGCGTAGGGTAACCCTCCGCCGCTATTCGCTCGTTGTGTTTTTGTGCGTTGCTCATTGGCGTGAGCTCAAGCTTCCATTCGGTCCTTGATATTTGAAACCAGGGCAGATGCTTCGCGCTCGTTCATCTTTACGATGACAGATTCGGCCAGCTTCCCCACGACGGGCACAGGAACAGTGTATTCCATGTCGACGTGAAGCGTTGTCCCATCACCTTCCGGTGCGAACGACCATACAAATTTGCTCTGAATTCCACCCTTCGTTTCACTCACGATCCTGCGATTTTCTTCGTATTCGATAGTCTCGCTGGTTCCCTCAAGTTTCACGCCGGCCATCTTATAGACCCAGCTGAACTTCCTACCCCCAGATGGGAGCTGCTCGACATCCTTCACTTCCATCATGCTTGGCCACACTTCAGGAAAATTTGATGGATCCTCAACAAACTGAAATACCTTCTCGATGGGTGCGTCTATAGTCACGGACCGGTCCAGCTTTGCCATGTTGCATCCTCCTTCCATTCAGCACTCGATCTATCCCACACAACGAGCCAGGGGAAAACCTTCATCCATCCAGGACGCCAGCCATTCCGGATATCCATGGTATCGATCTTCGCATGAGCAGGGTGGGATGGGATCAACTTGTATCGGAATGGGTTCAATGTGAGTTCGTGCGGAGATGTCGGGTTGAAAAAACCGATCTGAGGGAGTTTGCTTGGCGATGGCGAATTCGAAAAATCGCGGGTTGTAACCCCTATTCATCATACACGATATGTTCTTCCGGCTCAATCATGTGTATTCGTCCAGTGCATATGCAATCAGGAACGTGAAGCGATGAAATATATTAAAAAGGTTTCACATTGTTCGCCGGTTTTAACGAACGTTCTAAATCCTTATCGACTGGGTGGAATATAAACGAACTTGAGGAGGGCAGATAAGATCTCAAGGGACTCTGCTTGTTTTGGCATCACTCTGAGAGATCCTGCACTTGTGGTCGCATACATTGCGAAATTAACATGCCATAGATGTGTGCATGAATACCGAGCCGAACAGGTATCAGTTGGCTGACAGATCATTCGTAACCACACAAGTGGGTATATCGTAGGATGGCACAGGTGATCGTTTCGCCGTATCCTATTTCAATCACAGGAGATGGCGCTTTGATCGTATCGTTAATGAGCAGAGATGAGCATGTTTTCCGCTCGATAAATTTCATTTCCGGAACATAAATGATGGGAACGAGATCGTGAAGATCCGCAAAACGGTCATCGATCTATTTGTCGCCAGCGCGCTGGGATTGTTTGTGGAACTCATTTTTATCCGCTGGCTCGGCTCAGAGCTGCGGATTTTCTCGTTCTACAAGAACATCGCGCTGATCGCAGCCTATCTAGGCCTTGGCTTGGGTTTCATTCTTTACAGCAAGGAACGAGGAGTGCGTTCGCTGCAGCGTCTGTACCTGCCATTAATTGCGGTCATCGTGGTCATCGTGTTGGGAATGGGCCGCACCATGATCAGTGACATCCTGCTGAGCAACCGCTTCAATGCGGAGGAATACATCTGGGCGGGTTATATCAGTGATATTAGCTCATGGATCTTAACCCTCCTCGAATTGGCGTTCTATGCTGCGATTCTGGGCATATTCCTCGCGATGACCATCGTTTTCATCCCATTGGGAGAACTAGTCGCTGCGAAGTTCTCTGAATTCAAGCCCCTGAAAGGGTACACGATCAACATTTTGGGAAGCTTAGGAGGCGTGTTGGCCTACACGCTCATTTCGTTTCTCGGTTGGCCACCTCAAGTTTGGTTTCTGTTCGCAGCAGCGGGTGTGATTTACTTTATCCCTCGGGCTCCTCGGCGTGGTTGGTGGACTAGCTTGGTGGTGGCCAGCATACCTATCCTCTTAATCATAGTCTGGCCTACCCCTGCGGAGAAGACGGTCTGGTCGCCATATTACCGAATTGATATCAAAGAGAGTCGCGCTGAGAAAGACCCATCCCTACTTCTTGGATATGACCTCTCTGTAAACTTGGCGTGGCATCAAAGATTGATCGATCTGACACCATCGTTTGTTGATGAAAACTATGAGATCGCCCAGGAGCACTTCGACGCGATGCAATCCGAGTATGATGCTCCGTATTCGGCGGCAACCAGCATGGAAAATGTTCTTGTAGTCGGTGCGGGCACAGGGAACGATGTTGCTGCCGCATTGCGCGCTGATGCATCTAAGATTACTGCGGTAGAGATCGATCCCATGATTCTCCGTCTCGGAAATGAGCTCCACCCCGAGCAACCTTATGCGAACCCTGCGGTCGTAAAAGTCACCGAGGACGCCCGATCTTTCTTCTCGCGCACATCGGACACATACGATTTGATCGTGTTTGGCCTGCTTGATTCACACGCTCTTTTCAGCACAGCTAGTAGCGCCCGGCTGGATAACTTCGTCTATACCTATGAGAGCATCCTTCACGTGAAAGACCTTCTCACTGAAGATGGGCTCCTTGCGCTTTCATTCGGTGTGCCCCCTCAAAATGAGTGGATGGGATTTCGCCTCTACCGCACCATCACCGACGCGTTCGGTCACTCCCCCCAAGTATTCGAGTTTCCGAATAACGATATTCTCTTCTTGATCGGCCAGGATCCGGAGGCGAGATACAGTGTTGAAGACCCGCGCGTACAAGCCAGACCGGATTATTCCTACCGAACAGACATCCCTACAACCACGGATGATTGGCCCTACCTATATCTGAGAGATCGAGCTGTTCCTTCCACCTACCTTGTGACGTTGATCGGTATTGCTGCGTTGAGTTTTCTCTTGATCCGCCGCAGCATCTCGAATTTCACACAGTTCAGAGTGGGTTTCTTCTTCCTGGGCGCAGGCTTCTTTTTACTCCAAACGAAGAGCATGACCGAGATGGCGCTATTATTCGGCTCGACGTGGGTTGTGAACGCAACCGTGATCAGCGCGATCCTGATTATGATCGTGTTCGCCAATTGGGCGGTGATCAGGTTCGAGCTGCGAGAGACGCACGTATTCTACGTCCTTCTGTTCCTCTCCCTGATTATCAGTTACTTCGTTCCGATCCGAACTTTCCTCGGATTGCCGGACACCCTTCGGACAGTAATCGTAAGTCTGGAGCAGGCGATCCCTCTCTTCTTCGCTTCGATCATCTTCGCAATTCGCTTCCAAGGTGTCGCCTCCATTGCGGTGGCGCTTGGATCGAATTTGTTTGGTGGAGTATTGGGGGGATTGACAGAGTATGCTTCTCTTGCTCTGGGGATCCGGAGCTTATACCTATTTGCACTTGTGTTCTACGCTCTTTCTGCAGTACCTCAGATTCGGCTGGTCCGAAAGGATAAATCCATTTCCACCGGCTGAATTGGATTCTCGAGCGTGTTCCAACCTTTAATAACCCAGCGAAACTAAAAGGGATCCCCCGTAATTTAATACTGAGAACCCGGGCCCCAGATGTCTTTCTTCGCTGATGTCTCACATGTATCTGAGCTTGTTCATCATGTCTGTTCTAGTAACTTGAGGGAAAGGCTTGTCATGATCATCGATGTACATGATCTTCGAATAGGGTCGATGAGGAGGGCAAAAAATCTAATATCATTATTCAGGATAATCAAGCTAAACTTACAATTACACTCTATTCCGGGAGATCCTCGATGACAGAAGTTGACCCGAAGACCATACTCGTCACCATGCTCACTGCCATGCTCCAGCCCTGGCACGATTCCGTGGCAGACCCCTCCCCCGTACAGCACGCAGTCCTTCAACGGCTGCTTGGTGACTATTCAAAAACCGAGTATGGGAAGGGGCACGGCGCAGGGAATGTCGATTCGATCGAAACGTATCGAGACGCTTTTCCCATCATGACCTATGCGGAATACAAGCCTCTCATTGACAGGGTCATGGCTGGAGAGATCGAACTGCTGCTCGCAGAAGAACCTGTGGGTTGGGCCATCACTCGCGGCACTACGGAAGGCGAATCCAAGTTCATACCTATGACTCCGACCGATCTCGAGATGCGCGTGAGCGCCGGCAGGGCTGTCATGCAATACATCGTGGACCACGAAAAACTTGATCTCTTTACGGGTGTGAACTTGAACTTAAACTTTCCTTCCGTCGTGGGCACGATTAAAGTGGGCACACAGGAGCTCGAATACGGCTACAGCTCAGGGATCTACACAAAATATGTTTCCGCCAAGACGCCCATCCGCTCGGCACCCACGCAGGATGAGATCGATGCGCTCGGAGGTGGGAAAACCAAACGGGATTGGGACGCTCGATTCGAATTGGCATACGAAAAGTGCAGAGAAGAAAACGTGGTGCTCGTCGGTGGTGTCGCAACCACAACAGAGACCTTTGGACGCTATCTGCGGCGCGCCCACAGAAAGTACCCCAAAGATCTATGGAACACACAAATCATGACACTGGGGAGCGTGCCCGGGATCAATACCAAGTACGTTCCGTCCCTGACCGCACTTTATGGTCCTGTAGTCATACGTGAGATATATGGGGCAACAGAAGGCATGTTCGGCCAGCAGCGCGATGATCAACGCGCCTGGGTGCCAAATTACGACCTATTCTTATTTGAAATCGAAACGAGATCAGGCGTGAAGATGTTGCACGAAATGCGTCCTGGAGAAATGGGGAGCCTGGTGGTCTCCACGCCCATCCTCCCTCGATACAAGATCGGGGATCTTATTCGTGCCTACCGTCCACCCTATTTCCGCTGCATTGGCCGTGACCATTGGTTTACAGCCATCCGCTATGGGTGGGACGAGTTTTTAACCTTTAATTTAGGCCGTCTATGACCGGCGGCGGAAACCGCCTATTAACACCGCCAGGCCGATGCCAATGAGCAAGAAGGCAAATATCACCTGCCAGCCGACGAAGTCGCCAAATGCTATCCCCAGAAAGATCATCCCGAGGATCAAGGTGCCCACAACCGGTCCGCTATAGGCAGGAATGAGCAAACGGATCACAACTACAAGCACGAGGAGCGCGCCGGCCCCTGCAAATACAAGACCCCATGACGTCATCTCCGACAGAATGGGGAAATCCCCCAGCAATCCCAAGTTATAGGTCAACAACGCCACGCCCGCCCAGATCAGGATACCCGCCCATATGACGGCGCTTAGTGGATCGCGGCGCCACTTTTCGTCAAATTGCTTCTCATCAGTTTTTTCTTGCTGCTTCTCGTTCGCTTTCTCATCCATGGGTCCACCCTTTTCGTCCTTTTCGTCTCTGCTCATCTGAGGTTCTTCTGCCATGGTGATCACCCTCCCTTTCTGATGATCCGTCCCCCACCAAATAATCAATCCAGCTATCCATACACGCTTCTCGTGAAATACCAAGCAAAACCATAGTACAACATTCGGCTTACTTTATACCAGTGGAAAAAACCACATCCGCAGGCATTCCGGGTTTGAGCATTCGATCAGGATCCTCCACCGCCAGTTCTACTGCAAAAACGGTCGTGCGTCGTTCCTCCTCCGTCTGGACATTTCTTGGCGTGAATTCAGCCTCATCCGCAATTGATATCACGATTGCGCTGAAAGTCCTATCAGGAAAACTATCTACGGATACCTCCGCCGCGTCCCCGATCGACACCAGACCATATTGATCCTCAGGGATGAAGACCGTGATCGTCAGATCATCGAGCTGACCGATGATCATCGTGGGTGCGCCTGGGAGGGCTACTTCACCTAATTCAACGTTGTGAGTCAAGATGGTGCCATCCACGGATGAGAGGATCAGGTACTTACCCAGTTGGAGATCCATATTGGCAAGTTGTACTTCTGCATCTGCCTCGGCAAGCTCGAGCTGAGCCAGGGCATTATCAACGTTCGCAATTGCCAGTTCTAGTTGAGCAGGATCGGGTCCGTCTTTCCACTTCTCCCATTCTGCACGCGTATCCGCCACAGTCGCTTCTGCCAGCACAACCTCTGCATCGAGTATCTCCTGTTGCACATCCGTGGGGTGTCCGGTGTACCAATTGTAGCTTCGCAGTGCGGCATCGTACCTTTGCTGCGCGGCCGCATAGGCTTTGTAGGCTGACGCTTTGCCAGCATCTTCACTACGACTTCCGGGTTCGCTGTCGTACCTGCTTTTCGCACCTTTCAGAGCCTTATTGGCGAGGGTCAGCTCCGCACGCGCATTCTTGATCGTCGTCTCACTCGCTCGTTGACCCTCTTGCTGGTTATTCCGGTACTTTTCAGAATCTTCCAGCGCATCTGTAGCTTGTGCTAAGGCCAACCTGGCTTGAGCAGCAATGATGGGCCAATCGGCCTCTAAATCGCTGAGTGCTTGCTCCGCAATGAGAAGCTGCAGTTTTGCTGCAGTGATGGCCTGCTTCCCCGCAGCGACAAGGCGTCCTCGTTCAGTCTGCAGAAACTCATCGTCCAAACGATAGAGTTTATCGTCGGCTGCCACTCGGTCACCTTTTTCAGCAAAGACTTCGGCGACACGCCCACCAACCTCCGATGAAACTGCAAGTTCATCCGCCTCGACGATGCCCGAAGCCTTCAGCGCTTCCCCTTCACTCGACGCCAGAGCATCGCATCCGGTGACAATCAGAGCGGTCAGCGCCATCGCGCCCATAAGGATTATGTTCTTCGTAATACTCATATCTACCTCCAGGATTATGTACTGAACCCGCAGTTCCAGGAATTTTGCATATGTTTAGAAGATACCCCGCCGCTGCGGTGTTCTCCACTTCATCGATGCGATGAAAACATCCTCCAGTGACGGTTCAATAATGACCCCTGATCCGGGATCCAACCCGGAACGCTTGAGCTCAGCGATGATCTCGCTTTGCTTATGACTCATATCCTTCGCCACGACATGAACCAGCGAACCATACAACTCGACCTCATTAAGGTCCAAACGCCCTTCTGTACATGCGTTCCGCAGCACCTTGACAGCGGAAACGGCGTCATCGAGGGCAAGCTCAAGTACCTCACCCTTCATAAATTTATCTCTCAATTCATCCGGTGTGCCGGTTGCGATGAGCTTCCCCCGTCGGATGAACGCAAGCCTGTGGCAGTGTTCTGCTTCATCCATGTAATGGGTGGTCACGAAAACGGTGACACCTTGAGCCACCAAAATATACAAAAGCTCCCAGAACTCCCGACGCGAGATGGGATCAACACCCGCAGTAGGTTCATCGAGAAAGAGCACCTGAGGTTCATGCAAAAACGCCGCGCTCAGCGCCAATCGTTGTCGCCAACCCCCTGAGAGCTCCTTCGTCTTCGTCTTCTCACGTCCCTGCAGACCTGCCATTTCGAGAGCGATGGACATCCGCTCGACGAGCTCAGTATTCGTCAGGCCATACGCGGTCCCATGAAAACGCAGGTTTTGTTCAACCGTCAGATCGTTGTAAAGGCTGAACTGCTGGGACATATAACCCACTTGCGAGCGGATCCTATCGGGATGATCGTTCACGCTTATTCCAAGAACTTCCATTTCACCTTCTGTCGGTCGAAGCAGTCCCAGCATCAGACGAATCGTGGTTGTCTTCCCCGATCCATTGGGACCGAGAAAACCAAATATCTCTCCCCGTTCTACGGTGAAATCGATCCCCGCCACCGCAGGGAAATCACCAAACTTCTTCACCAGATTTTTCGCGATTACGGTAGGCTCGTTTGTTCCCATCCTGAATTCCCTAGTTAAGCGCCCGGCGAACATAGCGCATCGAAAACGTTGCGATAATGGTGCCCATCACGACTAAAATCAAAACATTTGGCCAGAGCACGGTAAGATCACTCGCCTTTAGCAAGATGCCCCGCATAATGCCCAACCACTGATGTGCGGGGATGAAATTCGCCACGAATTGAATGGCTTTCGGCATGGACTCCACCGGAGCGGCATATCCGGTGAACATGAAGTCAGCCATGCCTACTAACATCACGAGCAGAAACGCTTGATGCTGCGTCTTGGCGACGACCGAGATCACCATGCCTTTGGTCAACTCGACGGCTATATAAAATAACGCCAGTGTCAGGAGAAGGATCAAAGAACCTCTGACCGGGACGTTAAAGAACACATGCACCATCCCGAGCATGAGTAGAAACTGTGTAAATCCGATAATCATCACAGGGAAAGCTTTACCAAGAATGAGTTCCAGGGTGGAGTAAGGCATCACAAGGAGCTGCTCAAGCGTGCCGAGTTCCCGCTCCCTCGTGAATGACAGCGCAGCGAACAGCATAACCGTGAATTCCAACATCAATCCCAATTCGGCGGGCGTAGTGTACAACGCTTCGCTCAATGTCTCATTGAACCAAACGCGCATACTGGGGACGAAACCCTCGAATTCACCCGGATCCAGATTGAGACGCTCCAAGGTGATCCGTTCTCCAAGTTCGCCCACCACGCCTTCAACCGCCCGGAGAGCTTCCCTCGCGGGTACGCTCTCGGCACCGTTGAGAATGACCGAGATGGTTGGCCTTCCAGCAACAATCTGTTCCCCATAACCTGGCGGGATGATTACGGCGATGCTGATGTTCCCGCGATCCATGGAATCGCGAATGGCCTCTTCGTCGTAGACGAACTCCGCATCCGTAAATGTGCCTGTATTCTCGAGCGCGACGATAAAAGCACGACTCACAGCGCTGCGATCATGGTCCAGCACCATCATCGGAAGGTTTGCGATCGGTCTTGAGGTTGCCCACCCAATGAGCAGCAATTCGAGCGCTCCCCCGAGGAGCATGAAAGCAGGCAGCCACCAATCATTCCGCAGGTGAATGAATTCTTTCATTGAGAGGGATGCGATTCTGCGAAAATTCATGCTCGCCCTATCCAATTTTCTTCTTGAAGAAAATGGCTCCAATACCGGTAAAACTCAGCCCGAGCACAAGCAGCATCAGTGCATACGGCCAGAGTACGTCCATACCCACACCGGGAAGGAAGACGCCCCTTGTGATATAGGCATAGTGAGTTCCAGGCAATGCCATGGCTTCCATCCGCATGATGTCGGGCATGGCCACAATAGGAAAGAAAATACCTGTGAGAAAGAAACCGGGAAAAAAGATCAGTAAAAACGATACCGCCATTGCTGTCGCCTGGGTCTTCATGAACACACCGATTAATACGCCCATGCTGAGCATTGAAAATAGAAATATTGCGGACAGGATGAAGAAGAGCAAAAAGTTGCCATTAAATGGGATCTCAAACCAGAGCATCGCCAGGACAGGAATCATGATCACGTTGATGAGACCGACGAGGATGTAAGGGATCATCTTCCCCAGCAGCAGATCGGTCTTGCCGATGGGAGAGACCATGAGCTGTTCCATCGTGCCGTGCTCGTGCTCCTGGGCGAGCGTGAGGGCGACGCTTAATGCCGGAAATCCAAGCACCATCGAAATCAAACCCGGGATCATGTCCACGCGCGACTTCAATCCTGGGTTGTACCAGGCTCGCACGCGCAGATCTATTGGCTGCAGAGATTCGACCGACAATCCCATCGCCCTGATCTGGTCAGAAAGCGCAATGCCAATAAATTCCTCCGCCCTCGACATGATGTGGTCAACCGCAAACGCCCCACCTGACGGCTCGGTGCCATCGATGATGATTTGCACAGACAGTTTCTTAAGCGCTTTGAGGTCATCTGTGAAGGTGGGAGCGAGGATAACGGCGGCTTTAATTTCTTCTCGCATGAGCAAGTCGTTAATTTCTTCGAACGATCCGACCATGGCGTATATATTGAGATCATCCCCGGCTGTGATTTGCTGGATGAAGCCCCGGGAAGTCGGGCTTCGGTCATAATCAAGCACGGCGATGGGGACATGATTAATATCCACCGTCAAGGCATATGCCATCAACAGAAAAAGAATGGTAGGGGTGAAGAGGACCAGAATAAGTGTCGCTCGATCACGCAGAATATGCGTAAACTCTTTGCGCGTAATGGCTCGCAGGTGACGGGAAGACATCTTAGCTTTCGCACTCCTCTTCTTTTTGTTCGATATCCATGTGGGTAATCAAGGATAGGAAGGCTTCTTCCATGCGGATCGGTGCACGACGTAATCCTCGGTAGGTCACATTGTTTTCGGCCAGCGTCTTCTCGAGACTTGCCAGCCGTTTCTCTTCCGAATCCACAAGAATATGGAGAGATTCGCCGTAGGTTTGAATTTCAAGCACACCCGGCAACTTCTGAAGGATCTCCTTCGCTCGCCGCCAATCTGCTGACTTTAACTCGATCAAATCCCCTTGAATTTGGCTGCGGATATTTTGTGGCGTGTCGCACACAATCATCGCCCCCTCGTACATCAGTCCGACCCTCGAACAGCGATCGGCTTCATCCATATAGGGTGTGCTCACCACGATCGTCGTACCGCCAAGATAAAGCTCAGTGAGGATGTCCCAAAACTCACGGCGCGAGATGGGGTCAACCCCGGTGGTCGGTTCATCTAACAGCAGGAGTGGCGGCTCGTGGATGAGCGTGCAAGCGAGGGCAAGCTTCTTCTTCATTCCTCCAGACAAATGAGCTGCTCGCCGACTTGTAAACTCCTTCAGCCCGGCGAAGTCCAGCAAGCGTTCCGTTCTTTCGTGGATTACGTTCAGCTCAACGTCATACAACTCTGAGAAAAACCGAAGGTTCTCTGCAACGGTGAGTTCACCATAGAGGTTGAACTCCTGTGCCATATAGCCCACCCGTGCCTTGATCGACTCGGACTCGGTTTTTAAGTCGAAGCCGGTGACTGTCGCTGATCCCTCGGTGATATACAACAGCCCGGCCAGGAGCCGGAGCACGGTCGTTTTTCCCGCGCCAACCCGCCCCAACACACCGAAGAGTTCACCATGATGAACCTCGAGATCGAGGGAATTCACCGCACGAGTTAGCTTGAAGTCCCTCGTTAAATCATTGGTGGCGATGATGGGCGTCGATGTGGACATGCGAAACTATTGCCGCTTCGCCACCCGGATCAACCAGAGCACGAGCAAGGCACTCAGCGCAGGCTCGATGACGATGGCGAAGATCGTGATCGTCTGGCTGAATCCGAGCTTTGGAAGCAGAACCCACTCAAGCACACCAACGAGGACGGTCACGACGACGGCGACGATGTAATCCCCCCTCACGCCGATTGGGCGATCGTCCTTCCATATTTTCCCAGCGATAAAGCCCATCAGCAATCCGATGAGAAACATCGCGCCGGCAACAATCAGGTAATCCATTTCCATGCCTCCTTAGAACTCTTCAGGTGGAAACTGACCTCCACCAGTTCGGAGATTGGCGATGCGTTTGCGCATGCGCAATCTCCATTTGGGTAAAACTTGAATTGGCTCTTCCTCTAACGCTTTGCGGGCTTCCAATCGCCCAATCTCGATCATCCGATCCGCCTGGGAATAGTCCCAGAAAGGGACATCAGCGGGCGCCTCGAGCCGCAAGATGCGCAGTTCGTTCCCTTTTATTCTTGACCATGCAATTTCTGATGCGGTCTGTCGCTCCACCATCAACGAGAGGGCGTATGCGCTAATCCCCATAACCCCGCTAGCGTCATTCAATGTGCCCATGGCATAGCTCACATCGACCCCCACGATCTGCGTAGCCCCCCGCTCGATTGCGGCATTCAGGGGCAGTTTCGAATAGATGCCCCCATCGAGGTAGCGTTTTCCGGTTACCTCCCATGGTGGAAAGTAGGGAGGTATGGCCGTGCTCGCCATGGCGCCATCCAGGAGCTGATCGTCGTCGTCGTCCCCGAAAACCCGCATATCTCCCGATTCCATCTCCACAGCAACTGCAAATGCCCTCACACCTGAAATTGCGCTAAGTTGACCAAAGGTATCTACGTCTTTTGGCAGGACGTGTTTAAGGAACGCCACCAGCAGAGTATTTTCGACGAGACTGTCCCGATTTCGGACCAGATTTCTAACGGCTGTGAACGCCTTGGGAACGCCGACTTCCACTGGCCCCGCCTGACGCCATAGATCCTGGATCGTGGCAATTCCAGCGAGTGTGGGATTGTGCGCAAGATGGATGGCGTTCAGCGCCCCGGCTGAAGAACCCACCACCATCTCGGGCTTTATCCCATGCTCGAGAAGTACCTCGAGCGCCCCCGCTTGCATGGCGCCAAAATTGGCAGCCCCGCTCAATACAAATGCGATCATCTCATGGTCCTCAACCTTTATGACTCATCATCGTATCGAAGCGCGACGATCGTCATCTGCTCCGCCAAGGAGGCGAAATCCTCCGGTGTACCGTCGATGCGGTAACCGAGCTGACGCGACAGCTCTTTGGACGCACGCGGGTACCGCTGAGCATAATCGAGCAGTTCGCGTTCGGATTCGTCTCGGGTTAGTGGAATGGCCTTCGCTGAATATCCAGCGCCAGCGACGTTGATGGTCACGGCGGGATTTGCACGTACGTTACGCAGCCAATCCGATTTCTCCCCCCACGCGGAAACAATATAAAATGTGTGTGTGGCATCGTCCCGACGGACGACTTCGAGCACATTCCGTCGTAATTCTCCGCTCTTCCTTCCTGTGTGCTCCAATAAAAGAAAGCGAGAACCCATCAACCTTCCCAGCCCAATCCGGGAAATGTAAATAGGGAGCCGGTAGAAAAATCTACTGATCCCTTTCGGTCGCGGCACTTCGCGGATTCGTTCAGGCATCTGGCACCCTCAATTCAATCGCACCCTCCGGACACTGAAGTACACAGGCGCCGCAGGCGATACAGCGTTCACCATGATGAAATTCCACAACACGTTCATCGTAATCGGGCATCCAACAGCCAATGGGGCAAACCTCGTAACACTGCCACACACCCTTACACGCCTCGGGGTCGAAATGGATTTCGAGACGCCGGAGGGTGCGCGCCAGTTCGACGTGCTCCAGGAGGACCTCCCGCATCGAAGGACTTTCGCTCATACCTACGTCCAACCCACCAGAATTGGGAACAGGAAATATGAGGCGAGCAGCACAGAACCTACCAATGCCTCGGGTATCCAGTTCGCTTGTTCGCCGCGCATTAAGGGAGACATTCCCTGCAGCTCGGCCGCGGTAAACACGGACAACGCCGTGATCCCCAGAATCCGGTTGAACACGTCCGCTGGTGGTACAGGATCGAGGAGTGCTGTGTAAATCAGCATGCCGAGCAGCGCGATGATGGTCAGGGGGATGCTCTTCTCGAGACCATCACGTCCCGGCAGCCAGGGCAACGTGGTTGCGTAAAACAATCCCAATCCAACCAATGCCATCATGACAGCCCAAAAACCATCACGCCAGAATATCGCTACCGGGATCAGGATGAGCAAGCCGTAAAATCCAAGCGTGACCGAGAGCATCTCCAGGCGATCTCTGAGCGGAAAGCTCACCCAGCGAGCCGCATCTGTCTTCTTTCTGCCCGCCTCAAGGTACGCAGGAATGTCCCTCGCATACACCGGTCCCCAATGCACACCCCATCCAATCTCCTCGCGAATGCGCCAACCATCCACCCCGTTCGCACACAATTGCGGCAGTATCAGCGCGCGGTGTTTCACAAACCGGTCTACGCCATTTGTGCGCACGGCCTCGATGATGCGCTCAGCTGTGAAGAAGCCCCCGCCAGCCGCACACCAAACATTGATGCCATTCGAATCCGTTACCAAAATCCATGCATCCAGCGATCCATCGAGCACTCGTACCAACCGTCGTATGGTGAGCTCATAGTTGCCGGTCACAAGGATTGGGGAGCTTTCATCTGGTTGGCCGATCTTGTACAAACCCGGTGTGAATTTCAGATAAGGGGGGATGATACGAAAAAATAAACTCCAAATGTCAAGTAACAGTGTGCGCATCGTCCTGTGATGGGTCAGCTGCTCGATTTCCAGACCTGCATCGACGCAACCATCTGCCTCATGGAGGGGTTCGCCAACCCAAAATTGGAGGGCTCCCCCAAGCGACGATGCTGCGCATTCTGAGGAAAAACCCGAACTCCTCAGCTCGTCCGGGAACGCCTTCAACGGATGGGTCGTCGTCCGTGTCAGAACCCATGTCAACAGCCGTAGTGGAACTCGCAAGAGACCATAGGCAACCCTCTTGAGAAGCCCCTCAGGTATGGCCTCGTCGATGATGGCTATCTTGCCGCCAGGTTTAAGAAGTCCACCGATTTCGGCAAGCACGAAGGAACGACTTTGCGGCGTCATCTCGCTGAATGCCAGGCTGCTGATTACGAGGTCGAACGACTCGGGGTCGAATCGATCGCCGATGAGGGAGGCGTCCATCAGCTTCAGACTTACGCGGTCCCCGAGATCGGTCTCGGAGAGACGATCTTCCGCAATCGCGAGCATGGCGGGGGCACGGTCTATCGCCGTGATGTGCGCTCCCGCTTCTGCAACTGATCTGGTGAGCGTACCTGTCCCGCATCCGATCTCAAGGATGGTCATTCCTAGGGAAACAAATTGAGAAACAAGCTCCTCGTGCAGCTTCGCCAGCCGCCCCAACGTGAGAAGCCGGATACCGCGGTCATAAACCTCCGGTCTTGTCTCGAGCCACTTCATAAAAACGGTGGCCATCAGGATTCCTTCTTTCGGATGCCGTTCAGGAGCATGTCGAGGGGAGCTTCCGTCAATTCATCCCAATCGATACTTTCAGGGTCGACGAACCACATCAACGTGATCCCCTCATAGAGTCCGATGATTGTCAGGGCTGTTTTCCGTGGATCAACATCATCAAATTCGTCTTCGGCGATCCCTTGCTCGATAATTTGAGCGAGGATCTCTGTATACGACCGGTAATAGCCCTTAATCTTCTCGCGGACTTCCTTGCGTCGGGTCGCGAGGGCGACAAATTCATACCCCAAAGTCATAAAACGCTCAAAATGCCGTATGTCAGTCACAGCCGCACGTGTGAAGACACGCAGTTTCTCTTCCGCCGATCCTTCAGCATCGATAAAATCTTCGACCGTCTTCATTTGAGCAAGGAAGACTCGATCGAGGAGCGCCATGATGATGGCGTCCTTGCCTTTGTAGTACCAGTAGAGGGCGCCTTTGGAGAGACCAGATTCGGCCACGATGTCGTCCATACGTGCTTCATTGAATCCTTGTTTGGAAAAAACGGTCTCGGCCGCATCGAGGATTTGCTGACGGCGTTCTTGTTCGAGTTCTTCTTTTGGGGACACAGTAGACTGACCAGTCGGTCTAGCATCACTCTATAACTGAATGTTAACGTTGTCAAGCCTCAGACGCAGCAGCCCTGTGCTATAATCTCCCCCTATGTCCGAAGAGAATGATAAAGCACACGAAATTGAAGAAGAAGTCGGGGGCATCAATGAAGACCGCGACGAGATCAAGTTTAAGCGGAGCCACTTCTACACTGCGCTCGTCCCGATTGCATTTGTCGTAGGGTTGGCCGCCGGATTTATTTTCTGGGGCCAGGATTCAGCCACACAACCGCAGCCCATCGTGGCGCAGGCCCCCGCACCAACCCAGCAATCGCAGCTCCCCCCGAACCAGCCGGCCGTCGCCCCGGATCCTGCCCAGGTCAGGTTGGAGATTGAGGTCGATGACGACCCTGCGCTTGGTCCATCCGACGCCCCGATCACCATCGTCGAATTCAGTGATTTTAACTGCCCATATTGCCAGCGCTTTCATATTGAGACATTCGCGGCCCTCATGGAGACCTACCCCGATCAAATCCATTTCGTCTATCGAGATTTTCCTGTCGTTGGTGGCTTTGAATCCGCTCTTGCCTCGGAATGCGCACATGAGCAGGGCAACTATTGGGATTACCACAATCTGCTCTTCTCCGGCGCGGAGGCACACGATAAAGAAGGCTATCTCGCCTATGCTGAGGAACTTGGTTTAGATGTCGAGGCTTTCGAGACTTGTCTCACCGAGAACCGCTATGCCGATGAAGTCGAATCCGATGCGCGTTATGCTGCCAGTCTGGGCATCACCGGCACACCAACTTTCTTCATCAACGGCATCCCACTCGTAGGCGCACAACCGCTGGAAGTGTTCGTCGAAATCATACAAGCCGAACTGGAAGGCTGATCTTGAACCTCAGACTCAGCACAACATGACGCTAAAACCCCGGCGCAGACTGGTTCCGATGCATCGAGATAACGCTAATATCCGACGAGCCGCCGATTCCCACCCGGCGACGATGGAGGAAGTGGTATTTAACCTCCCGCAGGTTTAGGGTCTGCGGGAGGTTTTCTGCATCTGCAACCGGAGGGGAATTTTCCTGACGCCAAAGGTTTGAGATAGACCCCGTATCGATCAACCGAAGGGTACTCAGGTATCAATCGGAGCATGAATGAATAGGGACCAGCGACTATGAACGCCCAGGAATGAGCGCTTTCGCGTTTTATCGCCTACTCACAATGGATGAGAATCATTTCTTCCAGGCGAAGGATCCCGCTTAGACGGGCGCATCATCGATTTCATGTAGAAATTTCAGCAATACACGGTTAAAGGTATCCGGAGAATCGATCGGTGTCGCGTGGCCCGAATCATTCACAATTTCAATTTTCGCGTTGGGAATTCCAAAAACCAGAGATTCCTTCAATTCGTGAGGAACCATTGAATCACGCTCACCAGAGACCACCAGTGTGGGCGCGGCGATGTCCCCCAAGCGTTTTCGAACATCAAAACGCATCACGGCCAATAAATTTCGTACATAAGCAGAGCGAGCATTTGATTTAATCCGCATTTTTGTAAGCTCTCTCACCTCTTCCATCCCGTCACCAGGAAACAATTCCCCCGCCAGCCAGCCTCCTAAGGCATCCATATCCCCTCTCAAGAGAATGGGCAATCTTCCATGTGCCCGGAATCCCCTCATCGTCCTCAAGTGTATTTTTGGGAACGAGTTCACCAACACAAGCGAACGAACCAGGTCAGGGTGATCGAGTGCCAGCTCTTGAGCGACCAATCCACCGAGCGAAAGCCCAACCACATGTGTCGGGCTAAGCCCCAACATCTGTATCAGATTCGCAACATCATCAGCGAAATAAGAGATGCGCGGCCAAATCGCCCGCATTGAGGATCCCCCATGGCCGGGCAAATCCACGGTAAGCACAGCGAAATCCTCATCGACGCTTGGGAGTTGCAGAATCCAATCTTCACAACAGGACCCGAGTCCATGAAGAAACGTTACGGAAACGGATTCTTCATCCTGCGGACGATGGATCTCATAGAATAAACGGTCATGAGGTCCTTGATGATGGGGCATATACGAAACTCGTCTTTCCTGTGATGCGTTCGCCACCCGCTTCATTCGAACTCGCGGTCTTCCTTATTCTACAATAGATGGAACCCGCGATGGTCTCTCCTCCAAATTGTATGGGTGACCAGGCTGATTTGTGTTGTATTGCTCACCCTAGGACTATGCTTCCGGGCGCTGCACGTAAACGCCATGAGCCCGACCACGGATGATGGTTAGATTGAGCCATCACTAGGATCCCGGATGTTCATCGCCTGTCCGACAAAAACTGAACACAAATAAATGTCATTAGTGGAGATATGCAATCCCCAATAACATCTTTACTCATTCCCACAGGGGAGAGTGCTTCGTCGCTGGCGCTCCTCGCAATAACATGTCGAGGTTAATTTCCTTGCGAATGGAGCAAAGCAATCCCCAGGAGCATTTTCATTGATCCCACCCTCCATGTCTCCTTTTTGCCCTGGTGCCTTATCCCTTTTTTCCTTACTATCGCCGCGCTCGCAATTGCGGTGGTGGGATCCCTTGTCATGTGTCTTCTTGGTGTGTTCGGCCTCACGATTGGCGGCGGGTTCCTCGGCGCGATCGTAACCCTGGTCGTTGCAGCCGTGATCCTGATTCTCGCAGCAAAGATTATCCCGGGCTTCGAGAAGGCCGGGTTCGGCGGGGCGGTGATTTCCGTCATCACCATTGCGGTTGTCTTCTGGCTCGTGGGCTGGGTGGTGAGCTTATTCACGTAACTTGTATGGGTCAGGCATAGACCGAGAGAATGGGCGCCCAAATTTGTTTATACCTGACCCAAGCTGCTAGACCAAAACGGCTGCACTTCTTGTGCAGCCGTTTTTCATGACATCGCCCCAAAGCAAAATGGCCAACGTTCAAGCTCATTCTCTCTTGAGTCACCACCATGGAGAAAGAATCACGGGAAAACCACTTCAACGACCACCATGCGGTGATCTGATGCCAGCGAGTCGGGCACCCACGCATCCACCGGAATAAGATCACGTACAAACACGAAATCGATGCGGGACTCCGGGTCGATCGCGGGGCTCGTAAATGGAGCCGGCGAAATCCCCAACAGCTCGAATGGATCCGCAAAACCGGCGTCTTTTATACGCTCGATCTCAGGGCTATCTAGTTCGGCGTTGAAATCCGCACCAAAGCTCGCCGGATTTCGATCTCCGATGAAGGTCAACGCTTCATCGACCTGTCCCATGGTGTCTTCATCGGCGAGCCCAAGCCACGTACCAAATACGTGTATCTCACCCTCAATCCAATCGAGCTCGGTATGGATGATCCCCGTTTGTTCCCCCAAGCTCGTTATAAGGGATGAATCAGATGGCGCTTCGGAGCCCTTATAGAGCATTGCGATCCCGGTGAGATGTTCTACGGTCGGAAGATAGACTGCGTGCATCCCCAATCGCCGCGCCAGGAAATAGGCGTTATCGACGCTGTAGCTCGTCATCCTGCCCGTATCGACCTCCTGCAGCGCGATGACATCGACGCCCTCGCTTTCGATCGTCCGGGCAATGTCTTCGAGCGTCGTATGCCAATCATCATCATAACCGTAATGGATGTTGTACGTCGCCAACCGAAGACGATCTCCTGGCAGGGGCTCGGTGGGTTGCGGCAGCACGAAGAAGATGCCGAGTATCAAGATGAGCACGAGAAGACCGGCCAACGCAGGCCACCCCAGCACTTGCTCGGAGGTCTCCTCACCTTCACCAACGCTCATGAAGGCGCTCCAAGCAACCATCAGACTCGCGACCATGTAGACAATCCATCCACCCTCGCGCATGAACGGCAGGGTATAGGCGTAGGTAAAGGCGAAAGCGTTGAAGAAATTCAGCAGGAGGAAGAACAGCAAACCCAGACTCACGCTCACACCAGGTGAGGCCCCGCTCTTCCATTCCGATTCAACGACCGCCACGAAGGAGAAAACAGCCGCGAACTGTGCCACAAGCAGCGCGATCGCCGCTCCATAGCCCGAGCCAAAGTAGCCGAAGAACACCCCTGCGAGGAGCAAGAAGATCAGCGCCAAGCGTGGGGCTGTTTCGCGGACTCCCATCAGGATCCCTCGCCGAATCTGTGGAAACAGTGGTAGAGCCGTGATCGCCAGGACTCCGACGACAAATATCGCATAAGGCGCCTCACTCCAGCGAGCCATGGCATTCGGCAGTGCAAGCAGGGATGTCTCCAGGAATAGGAATGCCCCGATAGCCAATCCGCCCCGCACGCTCAAACCCCCGTGCACCTCGTCTCGAGACGGCAACCGAAGGAGGAGCCAGATGGCAAGACCGATGAGTAGAACCGAAATCGCCACCTGGACCATCAAGAAATTGGATCGAAGGGAGATGTCCAGGGTGTCGCCCCCCGCCCTCAGAAGCTGCTCGATGATGAGAGCCCACAGCATGCTTCGCCAGGCCCTCGTCCTATCAAGCGCAATCAGCCCCGCGAACACCGATGCTCCCATTGCGAGCACGACAAGCGATCCCCAGTAGCGGATCTCGGCATCATTAAAGGAGAGCGCCACACGTGCGAGCACTGCGATCGCCGTATAGTAGGCCAGAGTCCTCCATTTGATTCGCCTGGCGAGCAGTATGGGAGAGAGAAAAGCGAGAATGACGAGAACATTGCTGATGATGAGCCAGGAATCAATCGGACCTTCGAAGATCTGGTCATATATGACTCCGAACATCGTCGAGAAGATCACCCGCAGCGCTTGAAGAAAAAATACGAACACGGCGATTAAAAGTACGTTCAGCCCAATCCGCCTCATCCTCATCCTGGCCTCCAATCGGTCCTAGCCTGAAACTGGTCCCTCGGTCATCAAATTCAACGATTGATGCTGACTGACCACATCAATGCATCAAGAATAGTTAGATCGGGTGTGAAGCTTGTGGGGTCTGCCTCGTTCAAATCAGTTTCTATCCCCTGGATATACTCTTCATATCCAGCGATAAAGCCCTCGTAATCATCGCCAATCGCACTCTCACCATCCGGTGGCAACATGGGGTGCGAGATCGGCAGCACGGCAGATACCAAGAATTCTCCGTCGTCCGTGATGCCCTGATAGGCATAGAAAAGCTCCTGATTGCTGATCGGCCAGGCATCCTGACCGTATCTTGAGATGAATCGAACCCCGGGTCCAGATTGGAAATCGACATACTCGACTTGAGACAGGAAGGCCGGACCAGCGTTCCAGATCGGGATAAAGGGGATCCGCTCTGGAGATGTGGGCTGCTCTGCGAGCAGGGCCTCCAGCTCGGCTATCAACTCTCCCGCCAAAGGATTCATGGCCTTATACTCGTTCAACGGGAAGACCATTACGCGCGGGTAATGGAAAGTATCCGAGAGCGGATAATTTATAAAAGTTAGCTCAACATGCTCGGGAACTGCCCAGAATTCTGGTTCGGTTAGGGCTGGTACGGTATCCCCCACCATGATAAACCCGGAACCGGGCGGATAGGCGAGGTTAACGTTCCCATAGCTGACATCCGGAAATGAAAGGGGAAAGTACGTGGGCGTCACTTCCGGCTCTG
>CBDVCG010000002.1:0-21269 GCA_965372425.1 uncultured Anaerolineales bacterium | reverse complement strand
TTCCCTCCTGGTAAAAGCCGAATGATTGAACAAATATTTTTTCTCAAGGAATCTGACTCCATTGTGAGTCAATATTTAATTACGAGTTTAACAACCGTCCCCTGGGTCTCGCCGTATCAAAGCAAGTATGCCTCCACGCATCAGCGGCAACGACACCGATGCAGAACGATACAACGATCCGCACCGACATTATTTCCGTTTCACCTCCCATCATTTAACCGTTCCGCTTTTTCCTCCCCTTGCTCGCCGTCATCATCAATAGATTTCGAAGATGTAAGAGCACCCGTGCGAACATCTCACAAAGCGCCTGCCCTCGTTCTCGATCAATTCGGGACTCAATTAGGCAGCACAAAAAAACGTACGACCGCTTAGAAGGTTGAGGCAGCGTGCGTTTATGAAACCTCTTGGCATGCCCGGTAGAATTGACAACATCTATGTTACATGCTTCATAAACCGGATTCAATAGAACAAACAATCGACACCCAATTGAAGGGGGGCGAGCTGAGAGGCTGAGCGCCCGACTTTCCCCTAAGGAGCCCCGCTTTTCGTTTTTCAGCTTCGTATCTCATCTCAGCCGAGGACACCTTGATAGATGTCCTCATCGGCCCGGCTGAGCCTGAGGGTTCCACCTGATAACTGCCCACCTAAAGTTCCCCGTTCATCCATCCCGCCTCACTCGGCCGGTATCCCGCTGTCAGGGTCTAGGATGGTTCCCAAGGCGGCACCCTGGTTTGTGTTAGTGCGGTAATCCTCTTGGATCGCTTATCTCAAATGAGACAGCTCGGAGATTGCGTACTATGATCCTCCCGGGAGTAGCATCACTTCCAGTTACACCGATTCAAGTGTTATCCTTATACGGTGGTTGGCGCAGTGTCGCTCATCACGTTTTGTCGTTATGCGTGATGCGGAGGCGCTGTGCGTTCAATTAGCAGGAGGTGCGCTGTGATCGACATACGCTCGATTCGGGAGAACCCCAAAGAAGTGCAAGAGGCTATCCGCAGCTTGGGCGCCGACGCGCCCATCGACGAGATCGTACGGCTGGATGGAAGACGCCGGGACATCCTGCAGGAATTGGAGGATCTTCGCCACCAGCGAAATGTGACTTCCAAGCAGATCGTTCAAATGAAGGATGATGGTAAGCGGCAGGAGCTCATCGAGGAGATGGGCGGCTTTAACGACTCTATCAAGGGATTCGAAACCGAGCTCCGTGAAGTGGAAACAAACCTGGAAGAGCTCATGTACCAGGTTCCGAATCTTCCGCATACAAGCGTACCGGTGGGGGAAGATGAAAGCGAGAACAAAATCGTTCGGGAGGAAGGGAAGCCCAAAACAGAGGCCGAGTTCGGGTTTGCGCCCCGGCCTCATTGGGATCTGGGTCCGCAGTTGGGCATCATCGATTTCGAGCGCGGGGTCAAGCTTTCGGGGAGTCGTTTCTATGTGCTCTACGGCCTGGGTTACCGTCTGCAGCGAGCATTGATTAACTGGATGATCGATTTTCACGTGGCTAAGCACGGATACACGGAGGTCTATCCACCAGCGATCGTAAAGGAATTGTGTATGTGGGGCGCCGGTCAGCTGCCAAAATTCCGCGACAATATCTACAAGGACGTCGAGGACGATCTATGGCTGGTAGGTACGGCTGAAATTCCGCTCACGAACCTGCATCGGGATGAAATCCTGGAAGTCGATCAGCTGCCCATTAAGTATGTGACTCATACGCCTTGTTTCAGGCGGGAGAAATTTTCCGCAGGCCGTGATGTGCGCGGGATCAAGCGAGGACATCAGTTTGATAAAGTCGAAATGTACCACTTCACCACGCCTGGAGCGTCCTACGATGAATTAGAGCAGATTGTACAGAACGCAGAAGATATCTGTCGTGCCCTGGAGATCCCTCATCGTGTAGTTGAGATGGTGACCGGAGATCTGGGTTTCACGGCTGCAAAAAAATATGATATTGAATTATGGGCTCCCGGCTGTGGCGAATGGTTAGAGGTGAGCTCATGCAGCAACTGCGAAACCTTTCAGGCGAGGCGGTCAAATATACGCTTCCGACCTGATGCCAAAGCCAAACCAGATTTTGTCCACACGCTCAATGGATCTGGGCTCGCTTTACCGCGAACGGTTATTGCGGTTCTAGAGAACTACCAGCAGGAAGATGGCAGCGTCATCGTACCTGAGGTGTTGCGCCCCGGGATGGGGGGTGTTGAAGTAATCCGGGCAGAAGGGGCTGCATGAGGGATACGATTGTAACGATACTCGTCGGACTGACGATGCTCCTTGGGCTCATCGGCATCGTCATCCCGATCCTTCCAGATCTGCTTCTAATCTGGGGTGGTGCGCTTGCCTATGGACTGATCGTGGGCTGGGGGACGATTGGGCCATGGATGCTCGCCGTCATCACGCTGCTCGGAATCCTTGGAGGGTTAGCTGAAGGTTGGGTGACGGGTGTAGGTGCGCGTAAAGGAGGCGCATCTTTGTGGAGTGTGGTTGGTGGGTTCGCCCTCAGTATTGTCGGCCTCGTCGTTCTAGGCCCCCTGGGGTTCCTCATCGGGCTGTTGTTAGGGATATTTCTGCTGGAATTGTTCCGTCACAGGGATGTCAGGCATGCTGCTCGTGCGACAACAGGTACGGGTTTGGGGTACGGCGCGTCTTTCTTGGTTAAATTCCTTTTCGGGTTGGGGATGATCGCAGCCTGGCTCCTCTGGGTATTTGTGGGGTGATCATGCCCCGGGGGAGAAAAACACCATGCCCAATCCACGCCGATTAAGACCTTCCCTTGCCCAATAATCCACGAGTGTAGACCGATCTCCCAGCGCCTTGAGGAGTGGTTGGATCACGTCCTCATGATCAATCGATGCGAGTGCTCGCGCCGCTCCGATCCTTCCGTGAGGGCGCTGTCTCCCCAGAATTTCCACCAGGTCGGGGATGGAATCCTTCCCGAGAGCGATCAGCGCATCGGTCGCGAGACGCACGAGAAGAGCATCCTCTTCACCAAGAAATTGGACCAGCATAGGTAATGCCGTGGGGTTCGGTTGCCTGCGTAATCCTAAAAGTGCGCTGTATCGGACGATGGGGTCTGGATCGCTCAAGCCGTGAAATAATGCCGGTCGTGAAGCAGGATGGGGGAGGTGAGAAAGCGCGTTGATCGCTAAAGCGCGCTTTTCAGAATCGGTTGAATTAAGCAGCTCATTCAGATCTGGGAGTGCGGCTTTGCCATAATGGATGAGAAGAGCATGGACCTGCTCAATTTGCTCATCATCTTGAACATCCAACTCGT
Organism: uncultured Anaerolineales bacterium; assembly: GCA_965372425.1. GTDB lineage: Bacteria > Chloroflexota > Anaerolineae > Anaerolineales > E44-bin32 > E44-bin32. The sequence goes on along the minus strand of CBDVCG010000002.1, from coordinate 17,992 downwards.
GAAGGAGTGCGTGAAGGTCCTCCATACAACGAGGTGCTCAATCTCCAGGTGGTGGGACAGGAAGGTCATCCACAGCGACCGTGACCCACTTATCTCCTTCTTCAATTAGCATGACGGGGATATCGTCTTTGATCGGGTATTTACGTCCGCAATCCGCATCCTGGCAAATAAGCCAGGCTTCCTTATGGTATGTGAGCAATCCTTCTTTTTCTCGCACACAGGCAGGACAGCGAAGTATTTCTAGAAGATCTTCACTGATCATATTCAGCTCCTGAGAGTTCGGCTTTCAATTCAGAAAGATAGACGATGACTGGCAAGTTGTCAAATACGGGTGAGGAGTCTGGAGGATTCAGGATTCCTCCACTTCAACGTCATCAGGGAGTTCTGTGCCAGGACCAAACTCCCAGATTTCCTGCCATGGAAGATAGTGCGTTTTTATGATGTCCTCATGGAGAACAGTGTCTTCCAGGGTTACCACGCGAACTACAACGACATCCATGCCATCAGCTTCATAGTCAATCTGTTTAAGTTCCCCTTTATCAAGATCGGGGTTTTCTTTGTAGAGCGGCTTTGGCGCGTCTATCTTCTTACTTATCTGGCGGCTCCAATCGACAACACGGTCGTCTGAAGTGGAATAAAACTTCCACAAGAGTTGTGTTCCATAGATGTAGGTTTCTGAGAGCAGCCAATTAGGTGTGTCGTTTGTGAATATAAAATCGACCACGGGAACGAATACTGTGGCATCAAGGCCGGGTCCTGGGGATCCCGGGCCTTGTTCATAGTAGCCGACACGGTAGGCATGAGGGTGACGTTCTTCAATCTTAAATCCGCCGAAAAATGCCGTACGGAACAAGGTTGTACTGACCTGGCAGACACCTCCGCCAACACCCTTGATGGTCTTGTCGCCATAGATGATGAGCGCCTCAGCATATCCAGTGTCGAGGCTGATGTCACCGAGAACTTCAGCCATCGACAGAGACCCACCCGGAGGGATGAGGAGTCCATGAAACGCGGATGATGCCGTCCGGATATTTTGAATACGCGCAGAGCTCGACCCGTTGAAATAAGATGAGACCACACTCACAGGCTCACTGATTCCCAGTTCTGCGGCGGTGGCATCGTCCCCCACCTCCGGGGGAGTGATTTCGAATACGAGGGCAAATTCGTGTTCGCCGGTCTCGATGCTCTCATTGAGGGCATCGATCGTTTCTTCTAGGATGAGGGTGCGACCGATCACGGCGGGCTGCAGTAGATCTAATTCCCCGGTGTCATCATTGAAGATGAAACGGGCGTTGGCCGCCTTTCGCTCAAGATCTGGCCCCAGAGGTTCCAGCAAGGCTCTCAACCCGACCGGATCCATTGAGATGTCGTAGGTTCCTGTCGGCGTGCCGTCGATGAGCTCAAATCGGAGCAGGGAGGCGACGTCCTCCGGGCTGAGGATTAAGCCTTCAAATCCGTCCGCGATCAGTTTTATGGGTTCGCTGAGTAAGCGGCCCGCCTTCTCGGCGGTGCGGGAAACATCTAACACCGATGGTGGGTTTTCATCGATGATGAGGGGAATTTCGGCATCGATCATCGCTGCAACCGGCGCCTTAAGCGTGTCTAGAGTCGCGGCAATGTTCAATGCGCGTCCAATCTGTCCTGCGGTTGTATCGACATCCGTCCCCCGCAGTGTGATGGTCGCTTCCATGGTGGGTTGGTCGATTTCTTGTCCAAGGTTGTGAAGGTAGTGATTTCCGATGATGTGATCGAAGATGACTACGGCTGGCAGGTGACGGTTCCCATACCATGACTCGATTTGCATGCGCAGACGGTCCATTGCGTTTCCCGAGCGTCCCACAGCGATGGCTTGCTGCGCCATGACGTTGAAATCCATGAAAGCCCCTAAGTCCACGGGTGTGGCGGTCCACAATCGTTCGCCATCTGAAAGCACGATCGTGCCAGTAAGTGGATAAGTGAGATTCTCCTGGAGTGCGGTCACAATCTCATCATGGTCCATGCCGCTGAGATCAACACCCCGGAGGTGGACACCGGGAAAAGCTTGTTCGAAGTAGTAGGCGCGTGAGCCTAAGAAATAGGCAAATAGACCGAAGAGGGCAATGAGAATCGCGGTGCACAGGAGCACAAACACACCTGCCGCAGCTCGGAAAATCTTTGATTCACCCTGAGTCACTGTAGTTTCAGTATTCATCGACTGCTCTTAAACGGCTGGCATTATATCACCGTCAGGACGGTGAGTCTGTGATTTGAGTTCCAATTTTCGTGCCAGGAAGTTTAAAAAAAATGATTTACGGACGCAGCCAAACCTCGACGCTGGTGTAATGGATCAGACCTGGATGCGAGTCGCTCCATTCGGAAACGGCCACGCGCGCCCACTGTGGAAATGGCGTCTCATATTCCACTTCCACTGCGAAGGGACCTAGTTGTCCGTACGTCCCAGATTCCACTTCTGCGGAAGTTGAGCCCAGCACGTTGCCGAGGCGATCTTTGATCTCAACCCTGAAAGAACCCTCGCGATCTGTCCACCCTGCCCCCTGGACGAGCAAGCGGCCCCCCTCAACAATGGAATTGCCTCTCGGTCGAAAGATGGAGATCTTTTCCGCACCACGAATAGCAGGATAAATTTTGGGACTGCCGGTGGAGAGAAGGACAATTTCCTGCGTCGTGAGGTGACGCAGCTCTCCATACCTCTCTCCAAACGAACGCACGACAATCCAGGCTTGCTCAGCCACGAGGGAGCTTACGAAAGGAACTTCAGCGTAAAACTGACCGGCATTACCTGGGAGGACATAGAGGTAGGTGTATCCACGGCTGATTACCCTTCCGTCCTCGCCGATCAGCTCCACGTGAACACGGTCGGTTTGACTGGGTCCTCCAAATCCAGAAACCTGGATCGGGTTGGTGACGTGGGATCCTGGTCCAGGAGATAAAATGCTGATTTCTTCCAGCGAAACACTTACCGAAGGCGGAGCTTGTGTAGGTGTTGGATTATGTTCGGGTTCGATGATCACAGCTTGTGTGGAATTTGTAAAAGGCTGTTGCGCGGGTGTGTTTTCTGGGGATATCGGGGTGATCGCCATGGGTGTCGTGGTAGGGTCGACCACTGGCAGGAACGATGGCTCGGAAACTTGTTCGAGCGGGAAGTTGCATGAAGTGATAACCCCTGCCAAAAGCAGTGGTACCCAATATTTCCTGGTGATGATTCGTGGGGCGTTCAAACTTGAGATCATAGGTCCGTCAGACTGAATTCATCTCAACATACCGATTTTGGGTTCGGCTTTACCAGTTACCCGGTAGGCTAGCAGCTATCCGGCAGGCTAGCCGCTGTCCGGCAGGCGATGAGTTCCAATATCCACTGAGGCACGAGAATTTCCATTTGCATGCCCGTTGCAGAAGGGACCAACTTTTTTATGTGGCTCTACACGCCCGTGGTCATCGCTCGCCAACTCAACACAACAATGAGAAAACACAGGGCGCCGTAGATGAGTGAGGCAGTTGCATCATCGCGTCCTTTGCTGATCGAATAATAACCCGGAAAGGTGATGGCTATCAAGATGCCATAAAGCACATGGATACCTAATCTTCCGGGGCGAGCCCCGCTAATCCATAAATAAGCTCCCAATGCACCCTGTGCGATGAACAAGAGCTCACCGACCGCGAGGATGCCCCAATAGTTCGCGCTTATGCCTTTTCCCCGTAAGCGGGCTACAATCCCCCAAACTCCCGCCACGAGAGCAAAAAGGACGATCGTGATCAAGAGTCGGCTGTGTACATCGGAAACCGTCAATGAGCTACCCTCCCTCGAGAGATCCCCCATCCATTCTAAAACTGGATGGTGAGAACCTATTGGATGCAATCGAGTCTTCGTTTAGAGCTGATAGATATCCTTGAACTTTGTCTCAAGGTAATCCATATAGGGCTCATAATCAAGCTCTTTCCCGGTCACTCGTTTAAGGAGCTCGATCGGCTCGTACTTCGCGCCGTGCTGGTAGATGTTTTCCCGCAACCACTGGAGTAAATCTTTAAAATCAGCAGATTCGATCTTCTCATTCATATTGGGGATATCAGAAACGATCTTCTCCCACAGTTGGGATGCCACCAGATTTCCGAGCGCATACGTCGAGAAGTAGCCAAATCCACCGAAGGACCAGTGAATATCCTGAAGTACACCTTTCGCATCGTCTGGCGGAATGAGACCCATAAACTCTTCGAATTTCGAATTCCACGCTTCTGGAAGATCTGCAACCGATAAGCTCCCTTCTATGAGGGCGATTTCCAGTTCAAATCGCAGCATGATGTGAAGATTATAGGTGGCTTCATCGGCATCGACTCGGATGAAGGAGCGCTGGACCTTGTTGATCGCCCGGTAGAAGGTCTCCAGATCCACGTTATCGAGCAGTTCGGGGAAGTAGCTCTGCAGCCGGGGGAAGAAGGCTTTCCAGAAGGGCCGGCTTCGACCCACAAGATTCTCCCACATCCGAGATTGAGATTCGTGGATAGCAAGCGAAGCGCCATCCGCGAGCGGGGTGCGCCCCAGCTCCGGGTTGATGCCTTGTTCGTACATGCCATGACCGGCTTCATGCATGGAACCAAACAGCGAAGTGTTCAGGAAATCCGGGATGAATCGGGTGGTGATGCGTACATCTCCGATCCCGAAGCTTGTCGTGAACGGATGTACGGATTTATCCTGCCTTCCATGTTCAAAATCGTATCCAAGCGCAGTGATGACCTCGACGCCAAAATCCCATTGCTTTTGAACATCGTAATTCTGGCGGACAACGGAATCATCCACAGGAGCGCCATCTTCGCTGATGGCCTGTATGAGTTCGACCTGCCTGGGGCGGAGAGCGTCAAATACAGCCTTGACCTCGGTTGTCTTCATACCGGGTTCGAAGTCATCTAGCAATGGATCGTACACGTGATCGTACGGAGCGAAAAATTCGACATATTCCCGCCGCAACGCGATCAACTTCTCAAGGCTGGGTTGGAAGATTGAGAAATCTGCTTCTGCGCGGGCTTTTTCCCACTCAGGATGCGCGAGCGCGCCAGTGCGAGAAAATTCCGCTACCCACGTCGTGGGAACGCGAGATTGTTTATCATAGTCATGCCTGGTTTTCTTAATCAGCCGCGCCTCATCAGAATCCAGATCCGCACCCTTAATCTCCTGGCTGGCTGCATCCAATGCGCTACCCATTTCATCGCTTACGAATTTTGAATGGGCGAGACTGTTGAGCGTGGCTAGTTGAAACGCCCGGTCTTTCGCACCGCCTGGCGGCATGTATGTTTGCTGATCCCATCCTAGCAGAGCAGATGCGTGTGAAATATCTGCAACTTCTCCCAACATCTCGCGCAGCTTTTCTAACTTATCTCCCATGAATATCTCCTAATCAGTATTAAGGTTACCTATGGTAACCAGGATACCTATGGTAACCAGGATACTTTGTACAAATTGTTATTCTTTATGTTTCATACCACGCGCCATCGTAGAGGTTCACCTGCTAGTGCAGCCAGGACTTCTTCAGCGATGTCAATGCCAACCTGACTTTGCGCTTCCTCAGTCTGAGCCCCTATGTGCGGGGTCACGATGACATCGTCGTGTGCGAGAAGGGGGTTTGATCCCGGCGGTTCGTGTTCAAACACATCAAGCGCTGCACCGGCAATCCGTTTTGCCTCGAGGGCGAATAATAGAGCCTCTTCGTCGATGATCCCACCGCGAGACGTAGATATGATTCGCGCATTATTTTTCATCTTCTCAAGCGCGCCTTGATCGATGAGGTGGTACGTATCCTCCGAAAGAAAGAGGTTCAAGCTGATATAGTCCGCCCTCGTGAGCAGATCGTCGCACGTGACTGGGGTTGCGCCTCTCAGACCAACTTCTTCTGAGCTGAGATGGGGATCAAACCCAAGTACGTTCATCCCGAAAGCTGCCGCACGACGCGCAATAGCTGTGCCGATTCGTCCAACGCCGATGATTCCCAGGGTTTTACCATGCAGCTGCGTGCCCACAAGTTCCTTCTTGCGCCAGGCTCCAGCTCGGGTGGTTGCGTCTGCAAATGGAATTTTCCGGGCGAGCGCTAACATCAAACCCAATGTGAGCTCAGCAGTAGCAAGGGTGAGAGCCTCGGGGGCATTGACCACGACGACCCCGGATTTTTTTGCCGCCGCTAAATCGATGTTGTCAATCCCAACTCCCGCACGACCGATGACGCGCAAACGTGACCCACCGCTTTCAATCATCTGTGAGCCCACTTTTGTACGACTTCTAACAATGAGCGCATCAAACTCACCAGATAACATCGCCGAATCCATCTCGGTGACATCGACCTTCTCTTTTAAGAGCGTTATCCCAGAAGAAGAAAGCCCGTCTGTGATAAGAATGCGCCTCTTCATCGAATGATTCCGGCGTTCATATTCATAACTTTCTAATTGTACCCTGCCGCATGTGTGCTCTAGACGGGGAGAACAATAGGTTCACGTTGGCTCGACCTCTTAAAAATTACCCGATCTCAAGCGAAAATATCTCAATTGGGGGTTCAGTATTGAGCGTGATTACGACGAAGCCCCGGAGTATTTCTCCTCAATATCACTAAGGAGGGTAAGACATGCATCATCCTCCGGGTTTGGGATGTATGCAGTCGCCATCCAGGCTTCAACGATTTCGATTGCGACGGTTTCTGATGTGCGTCTGAGGGACAGGCAGAGCACATTAGCATCATTCCAGAGGCGCGCACCACGGGCGGTTTCTGCGTCGTCACAAAGCGCCGCTCGAATACGGGCAACTTTATTGGCGGCAATACTCATGCCTGTACCGGTCCAGCAAAATAGAATTCCCATGTCCGCGTCCCCCTGTGCAACAGCTTCGGCTACTTCAAGAGCGACGATCGGCCAGGATGCATCCTGATCGTGCAAAGGACCAAAAGGAACGAGCTCATGTTCAGCCTGCAGCAAATCCAGCACGGCATCGGTGATGTTCGTCTTCTCATCTGATCCAATTGCGATCTTCATCGACATCCTCACAAGTCCTGGATCTTCATGTGCAGGACGATCCAACCATCGTTTTTCAATGAAAACTAACGCTCTTATGTGATTCTATCGGAAACTCCTAATTTTGTGCTTCTTCGATGAGTACTATTCACGAAAGCGAGAGCTACCATTTCGGCTTGAAGCAGGTATTATGGGATAATAAACCGCTAGGAGGAATGTAGTGCAGTTCGAACAATTGTGCGTCCTGGGGCTCGGGTATATAGGTTTACCTACGGCGAGTACATTTGCAACTCACGGCCTGGCTGTGATTGGTGTGGATGTCAACCGAAGGGTTGTGGATATCATAAGAAGCGGCGAAGTCCACATTCAAGAGCCAGGTTTGAGAAGTCTGGTTCAGGCAGCGCTAGGATCTGGACATCTCTCCATTCATGACGCACCTCGTGAGGCTGATGCTTTCATTATAGCGGTGCCAACCCCGGTTACCAGCGATCGACGCGCCGATTTGAGTTACGTCGTCGCAGCAGCAGAGTCGATCGGCCCGTGTTTACGAAGAGGCAACCTTGTGGTCCTCGAATCCACCTGTCCGCCCAGGACGACGGTTGATATCGTCGCGCCTATCCTTGAGCGTTCCGGTCTGAAAGCGGGTGAGGGTTTCTACCTGGCTTACTCGCCTGAACGAGTGCTGCCCGGGAAGATCCTCCAGGAATTGGTAGAGAATGCTCGTGTGATTGGAGGTGTCAACCAGGCTTCGGCGGCGGCGGGACGAGATCTCTACGCGATGTTCGTGCGCGGCGAGATCCTACTGAGCGATTCCACGACTGCCGAGATGGTCAAACTGATGGAGAACACGTCCCGGGATGTGAATATTGCCATCGCAAATGAATTTTCCAGATTGGCAGAGTCTTTTGGTGTTGATGTGTGGGAGGCAATTGATATTGCCAACCGCCACCCGCGCATTAACATCTTGCGACCAGGACCGGGCGTCGGCGGGCACTGTATAAGTGTGGACCCCTGGTTCCTGGTGGAAGCAGCGCCCGAGATAAGCACGCTGATCCAGGAAGCAAGAAGCGTCAATGATGGTCAACCTGCACATGTCGTTGAACTTCTTTCAAGGGCATTAGGGTCTCTCCGGGGGATTAAGATCGCCGCACTAGGTTTAAGTTACAAACCAAACGTCGACGATATGAGGGAAAGTCCGGCGATCGCGGTTGTCCAGAAGCTCGTCGAAGCCGGGGCGGAAGTATCTTATTTTGAGCCATATGCACCTGAAGTCCAAATCGCGGGAGCCACCGGAGCGAGATCCATAAAGGATGCGGTGCGCGACGCTATGGCTGCGATTTTGCTCGTCAACCATACGGAGTTTGAGGATATCGAACCAGCTTCAGTTCAAAAGCTAATGGCGGGTCGAACGATCCTCGACACTCGCGGAACCTGGGATCGAAGCGAATGGACCGAAGCCGGATTCCAGTTTATCGCACTCGGTGTGGGGGAATCGAAAGCGCATTCCAACTCATGAACATCCTCACAATTCTCGGCACCCGCCCTGAAGCGGTGAAAATGGCGCCCGTCATTAGCGCCTTATCTGAGGTGGAAGGCGTTCGCTGTTGGGTCTGCACGACGGCGCAGCATCGCGAAATGCTTGATCAAGTGCTGGATCTGTTTGAGATCCGACCAGATTTTGATCTGGATATCATGCGTCCAGATCAGAGCCTTGGGGATTTGAGCGCAGCGATATTCACGGGGTTGGATCCCGTGATTACGGACCTCCGTCCAGATTGGGTGCTCATACAAGGCGATACCACAACTGTTATGATCGCGGGCATCCTCTCGTACTACCATCGGACAAAGGTGGGCCATGTCGAGGCAGGCTTGCGAACGGATGATAAGTGGCAGCCATTCCCGGAGGAAATCAATCGAAGGGTGGTTACGGCAGTCGCTGACCTGCATTTTGCACCGACAGAATGGGCAAAAGCCAATCTGCTCCGGGAAGGGATCCCTCCAGAGCAAATTACAGTCACAGGTAATACAGTTGTGGACGCGTTGTTAGATGTTTCGAGCCGCCCTTACGATTTCAGTGAGGGTCCGCTTGCGGGCATCCCGGAGGATCGGAAACTCATCCTGGTGACGGCACACCGGAGGGAGAATTTCGGGAAACCAATGGAGCGCATCTTCACTGCACTTCGAAAAATTGCTGATGATTATTCCGAGGATGTCCACCTTGTTTATCCTGTGCACCTAAATCCCAACGTGCACGAACCCGCCTACGCGCAGCTGGGCGACATCCCCAACATGACCCTGCTGCCGCCACTGGATTACTTGTCGATGGTGCAACTCATGAAGAAAGCTGATCTCATCCTTACCGATTCGGGGGGTCTCCAGGAAGAAGCGCCGTCGTTCCATACACCGGTGCTTGTGCTTCGTGAGGTGACGGAGCGACCGGAGGCGATAGAGGCGGGGACGGCTCTGCTTGTGGGCACCGATACAGACCGAATCGTTTCGGAATTTCACCGATTAATGGATGATCCTCGCGTGTACAGCGAGCTCGCGACCGCTAAAAACCCTTTCGGAGATGGTCAAGCTGCGCAGAGGATCGTGGATTCTTTATTGGACTTTTCTAAATCTAGCTCGATAGGATAATCCACCGTGGCGCGACGAGATTTTCCCACAACCTTGGTCTATGCGCGATCCATCCCTTTCATTGGCTGGTTTGCATACTACCTACTTATAAATCCTGGAGATCGTGATCCCTCGCTCGGTGGTGATCGAGGAGGATTTCACGCTGATGCATAGCGGTTATGGTGACGTGATGCATCGCGATTCCATCATCGGAGACGGGGTGAAAATCTATCCAAGCGTTGTTCTGGGTCGGGGGGATATCCACTTTTCTGCGGAGGAATCAATGTTCAGAAAAATGTTTGTTGAGAACGACGTTATTCTCGCTGCTGCTTCGAAAGTCTTTGGGAAGGTTGGAGAGATGAGAGTGGCTGAGCGCACTGTGTTAGGCGCAAATGCTGTACTGGTCGAATCATCATATCCTGGCGGAATATGGGCGGGCATCCCGGCACATCGGATTGGGGATCGAGATTGACCCCAAAACGCCCGTGTTCCTATGACTAATTCACGATGATCATGGATTTAAAATCACGGCGACTTTGCCTCGTCCCCAGAGTGTCTGGTATTGGAGGAATGGTTTCCTTTCAGGTGCGCTTCAAGCGTGCGCTGGAAGCGCGTGGGGTGGCAGTTACGCTTGACCTGAAAGACGAGCCCTATGACGCGGTCCTCGTCATCGGCGGCACAAAACAGCTCTTTGATTTACTTCGGGTGAAGAGAAAAGGGATCCCCATCATCCAGCGCCTGAATGGGATGAATTGGATCCATCGCCACCGACGAACTGGAACCAGGCATTACCTCAGGGCCGAATGGGGAAATTGGCTGCTCTCTACTATCCGCTCAAGGATTGCTTCCACCGTTGTGTACCAGAGCGCTTTTGCGCAGGAATGGTGGGAGCGTATCTATGGGCATACCCGGGCGCTGCACTCGGTTGTGTATAACGGTGTCGATCTGGAGGAATTTTCCCCGCAGGGCACCGAAGTTCGTCCGAACGACAGGGTTCGGCTCCTGATTGTAGAAGGAAGGCTGGATGGCGGATATGAACTGGGGTTGGACCACGCCCTGTCGTTGGCCCGTCATCTCCAGAAAAAGCTCGATTTGTCCCTCGAATTGTTAATTGTTGGGCAAGTCTCTGAACAACTCCGGCAGGAATACGCCGGCGATGTTGGGGTGATGTTGAACTGGGCTGGGGTAGTTTCACCCGAAGATATTCCTTCGTTAGATCGTTCAGCTCATGCTCTTTTCTCGGCAGATATCCATCCTGCCTGTCCAAATTCAGTCATCGAAGCTATGGCCGCTGGGCTGCCCGTGATCGCCTTCGCCACGGGAGCGCTTCCCGAGATGATACAGGGAGATTCCGGGCGCATTGTGCCTTATGGGTCAGATCCATGGAAGTTAGAAGACCCAGACTTTGGCTCTTTGGCAGATGCAGCGATTGAAGTTTTTCGGGACCAGGAGCGGTTCAGGATGGGCGCACGTGCTCACGCGGTCGAAGCGTTTGGGATAGAGCGGACGGTGCAGGGTTATTTATCTGCGCTTGGCTGGGCGTGAGGCATCTTTGTACATGTGAGGATATAGGCGTTTTTTCGGATATCTGGCTTGCGAACTGGTACGGATAAAGCATGACGTGGGTTGAGGCAACAGAAATCCACTTATGAATTGGGCATGGGCAACCACTATCGAGTTCTAACCATGGTCAGCATATCCCTGATTTTTTTGATCGGAGGATGTGCCCCCGCGCAATCTGGTCTCGTATCCCTCTCGGTCGATGACCTGGGGGCGTCCACACTGCCGCCGCCAGTTTCAACATCTACAGCAGCAAACACGCCCACCGCCCTGCAGATAGGAGAACCACAGAGTCTCGCCGCCCTTCTCGAGGAACATGAACTCGAAATGTGGGAAGTGGCGGGAGAAGCTCACCCCATCACAGTCGAAATCTTGAATAACGAAGCGACATATGGCGCCATGCTTGATAAACTCAAGACGACGCTGCAGCGCGTAGAAGACGACGTTAGAGTCATTGAAGCAAGCGGTGGGGCGGTATTTGTTGAGCTCAGGTGGAATGGCGCATCATCCTACAGCGATACTACGGAAATCGAGGTCTTCTATCGGGATGCTCAAGATCCGGATCATCGGATATGGATCGAGGGCTCGGATTCAATATTTTCTACCATAAACGCAGATGATATTTCTGTGATCTCGAAGGCATTTCCAGGCGAAGTCCCTACGACATGGAATAATCCATTGCATTTTGTGTATCTCGACGATCCCTGGGATGACCATGCTCGTGGCATGCAGGTCGTGGATGCGGATGGTAAGCCGGCAGCTTTCTTGTCCACTGAAGAGAACCACTTTCAACCCTGGAAAATGGTTGGACCTCAGCGATACAAATTGGTGAACGGGTTCGATATTGATTTCTTTGGATTCTCCGAGGATGATCTAGATCTCTTGTGGGAATCATTTGCCTGGATCGACCTCGGTCTCAACGACGCCCCCGAGAGGCTGCACAAGGTGGTATCGATTCGGAGCACCGAACTTCCCGAATGGATCGCCGGCGTGGGCGGCCGGGGTGATATTCGCCTCGATACAGAGAGTCTTTTCTATATGCGCGAGGCTCTTGGCGCGCCTCGCCTGGCGGATGTGCTCTGGATCGCAGGCTTGATCGTCCATGAAGCGGCACACGTAAACCAGCCCGGCGAATGTACGCCGGATTATGCGGCCGCACAAGGGATGTCCCTCAAAGAGTTCGCGCTGTTTCGAGAAACAGGAGAGGGGCAGGCGTATGATCAGGAAGTCCAATTCATCAAAAACCTGCTAGAGTTAAACAAGCAGAGCGGGAATACACTTATTCCCAATTTGGAAGCGAGAGACAACCTTGCATCGCAAGCAGTAATTTTACAGGGTGTCATTGGGAAGGCCATGTTCCCAAATGGCGAGCTTGTGCCGACATGTGCCGAGTAGCTCGGGGTGCTTGATCAGAAATGATGTCACACGTATTTACGGGCAAATTAGGACTTCAACAACGGGTGCTGCCGGCTTACAGGGTGCCATTCTTTAACCGATTGGCCGGTGTATGTTCCCAGGGGATGAGTCTGTTCGCCGGCTCACCGAGGAGTTCGGAGGGGATCATTGAGGCGCCGGGTTTGGGGAAAGCCCAATTCAAACGGGCGCAGAATCTCCATCTGCTTGGCGGCTCTGCGTATTTGTGCTGGCAGAGGGGGCTGCTCCTGTGGTTGGAGGAGTGGGATCCTGCGGCAATCATCATGGAAGCGAATCCCCGATATCTCTCGAGTTCACAAGCTGTCTCATGGATGAAGACCAGAGGTCGCCCGGTCATTGGATGGGGTCTTGGTGCCCCTTCTGGAGGCGGATCTCTGCATAAACTCCGGTCCAGGTTCCGCAAAGGGTTCGTGCAACGGTTTGATGCCCTCATTGCATACAGCACGGCGGGCGCGGAGGAATTCGCAGCCCTGGGCGTTCCCAGGGAGCGATTGTTTGTGGCCTACAATGCAGTTTCTTCAGCCCGATCACAGGTTCCCGTCAGGGTGGAACGGGATGGAAATCCGCCTCAGATCCTTTTTGTAGGACGCCTCCAGGCGCGGAAGCGCCTCGACCTGCTCATCCAGGCTTGTGCCCTACTTGGTTTCGATATTGATCTCACCGTTGTGGGCGACGGCCCCTCGCGAACCGAGCTGAGCGCGCTCGCTTCGGACAACTATCCACGAACAGCCTTCACCGGCGCTCTGCGAGGACGGGAACTTGAGGAGCAGTTTAAGAATGCGGACCTCTTTGTCCTGCCTGGCACAGGTGGATTGGCAGTGCAGGAGGCCATGTCCTATGGGTTGCCCGTGATCGTCGCTGAAGGTGATGGGACCCAGAATGATCTCGTATCAGGTGGGAATGGCTGGCTGGTTCCCGTCGGAGATCTTGACTCGCTTGTGGCAGCTATGCGGGAGGCACTCGATGATCCGGTCCGGCTTGAGAAAATGGGGATGCGATCCTATGAGTTGGTGAGAGATCGCTTCAACATCGACTCGATGACCGAGGTCTTTCTCAACGCGCTAGATTTTGCAGGGGGCTCATGAAAAAGCGAATTGTGTTTATCGCCGATGGCCGGAGTCCTATCGCGCTAGGATGGATGTCACATTTTGCATCCGATGAATACGAGACCCACTTAATCTCGACTTTTCAGTGTGAGCTCCCTCCGTCCATACATTCGCTTCACGTCGTTCCCGTGGCTTTCAGTGGGGCAGCGGGGTCGAGTGTACAGAATACCCCCAGCGCTCCCGGAGGCGCCCGGGGCATCCGGATGCGCAGTGCGATTCGTCACTGGGTAGGCCCATTCACCGTTAAAAATGCTTCAAGAGAAGTTGAATCTATAATCCATACACTTTCCCCCGACCTAGTCCATGCGCTGCGTATCCCCTTTGAGGGCATGGTCGCAGCTGAAGCCGAGATTAGCGCACCGCTCATTATCTCGGTTTGGGGAAATGACTTTACCCTGCATGCCGGCTCTTCTCCTGGAATGAAGAGACTCACGCGTAAAGCGATGGCACGTGCCGATGGACTCCATACAGATTGTCACCGCGATGTTCGTCTTGCAGCCGAATGGGGTTATCGAGGCACGGCTTCCATCGTACTGCCCGCCGGTGGAGGCATCAAGCGAGATATTTTTCACCCCGGGAGCTACATACCGGAGGGCATTAACGAGCACTTGGCGAAAAACCTAAACGAAATCCCCTACGATGCTCCCGTGGTCATCAACCCCCGAGGCTTCCGCGCCTATGTGCGCAACGATACATTCTTCGAATCCATCCCTCTTGTATTACGGGAGGTACCAACGGCGATTTTTCTTTGTGTGGGTATGAGAGATGAAAGCGAGGCTCATGCGTGGGTCCGGAGGCTGCAGATCGAATCGAATGTCCACTTGTTACCAAGGATGAGCCCGCACGGAATGGCTGCCGGATTCAAGCGAGCGTGGATCAGTGTATCTCCATCCGAACACGATGGCACCCCGAACACATTCCTTGAATCCATGGCCTGTGGATGTTTACCCATTGCTGGTGATATCGAATCTATGCGCGAGTGGATTGAGCCGGGAGAAAACGGTCTACTGGTCGATCCAGGGAACCCTCAAGCATGGGCAACAGCCGTCGTGCGTGCGATCAGAGATGACGGCCTCCGCTCAACTGCAAAAAGCATTAACGAAAGACTGATCAACGAAAAAGCTGATTATGGCATTGTCCAAATTAAAGCGAGGGAATTTTATCGACGTATCTTTGACTAATCCGTACACCAGGAAGACCGTCCCTTTTCTTGGAAAAGAGATGGTTGCGATGGACTGCGAGGATGCATGAGTGTTTTCCAGAGTGCTATAATCGCATCAAATCGCACAGAAGCGAGCGTGGAATGAAGCAGGTTGTGCAGGATTTTCGAGCTGGAACTACGAACGTGATTGATGTACCCGTCCCTCAACTCAAGCCCAATATGGCGCTTGTGCGGAATTCTGCATCACTGGTATCGGTTGGGACAGAACGTGCACTTGTAGCTTTTGCATCGAAAAACATCCTCGGAAAAGCTCGGTCTCGTCCGGATCTGGTTCGGCAGGTTGTCGATAAGGCTAGGCGCGAAGGAATTCTCAGCACAATAGACGCGGTTCGGACCAGGTTGGATCAATCGCTGCCCCTCGGGTATTCGTCCGCAGGTACGGTTGTCCGGGTTGGACCGGATCTTGCCGATTTCCAGGTGGGTGACCGGGTTGCCTGTTCGGGAGGGGGACACGCCGTGCATGCAGAATACGTGCTAGTTCCCAAGAATTTGTTGGCGAAGATACCCGAGAATGTTGATTTCGAGGCGGCGGCGTTCACCACGCTCGGCTCTATTGCACTCCATGGTTTCAGGTTGGCTAACCCCACGCTTGGTGAATCTGTGGCGGTAATCGGCCTCGGCGTGTTAGGGCTTCTTGCTGCGGGGGTCGCCAGAGCTGCTGGCTGTAAGGTGTTTGGAATTGACGTGGACTCTGACAGAGTGGCTTTTGCACAGCAGCTCGGATTTGCGGCAGTTGCCCGTGACGAAGCCGAATCCGTGGCGCTTAGTTTCACCAAAGGCACGGGGTTCGATGTTGTTCAAATTTGCGCCGATACCCCTGAGGATGACACGGTCATCCTCGCGGGGGAAATAGCCCGAGATCGCGGCCGAGTAATCTCGACGGGCGCGGTCGGGATCGGGCTTCCGCGAAGGACATACTTCGAAAAAGAACTGAGTTTTATCGTCTCTCGATCTTATGGTCCCGGTCGGTATGATAAGAATTACGAAGAAGGGGGCGTAGATTATCCCATCGGTTATGTGCGATGGACAGAGCAGCGAAATCTGGCCGCGTTCCTCGAGATTATGGCTACGGAGGCTTTTGATGTGCATCCGTTGATCAGCCATCGATTTCCTATCGAGCGGGCGGAGGAGGCTTATGCTCTTCTTTCTTCGGAGAAAGCCGAACCATTTCTAGGCGTTGTCATCACATATCCTGAAGCAGCAGCTGATGTTGAACCGTTGGCAAGAAGGATTGCGCTATCCACAACGACCGCAGGCAGGAGCGATGAGGTTCGTTTGGGCGTAATCGGAGCGGGAAATTTTGCCAGAGCCGTGATGCTCCCCATCATGCAGGGTTCCGGGGTGCAGCGCGTCGGTCTTGCAGCAGCGACCGGCATAAGCGCCACGGAAACGGCGAAACGCTTTGGATTCGAATATGCAGCGACAGAGTCCGACGAAATTATGACGGACAACCGCGTAAATGCCGTGGCCATCCTCACCAGACATGATCTTCATGCACCTCTCGTCCTGCAAGCGCTCAAAGCGGACAAACATGTATTTTGTGAAAAACCTCTGGCCATAGTGCCAGACGATCTTCACTCTATCGCAAGGGCGTTGGAGGGAAGCGACCGCATTCTTGCTGTGGGCTTCAATCGGCGATTTGCGCCATATGCGCTCGAATTAAAGAAGTTTTTCGTTTCCGTGAATGAACCGCTTATTATGAACTACCGCGTTAACGCTGGTCTCTTACCCCAGGATCATTGGCTCCACGACCCGGCTCAAGGCGGGGGAAGAATTATTGGTGAGGGATGCCACTTTATTGATTTCCTCAGCTTCGTCACATCCTCTCCGATCATGTCCATCATGGCCAAGGGTACCCCGTCGGATGATCGCTATCGGGAAGACAATGTCATTCTGATGTTGAAATATCAGAACGGCTCGGTGGGCACGATAACGTACGGTGCCAATGGCGACCGTTCGCTTCCAAAAGAGCGATTGGAGGTATTCGGTGGTGGAAGCGTGGCGATTCTGGATGATTTCCGCAGGCTTGAATTGATGCGCGATGGACGAAATAGCGTCCGTAAAAATCGCTGGCGACAGGATAAGGGACACCGCCCAGAGTGGGAGGCCTTTATGCGCGCCGTGCGGGACGGCGGCCCACCACCGATACCCTATCAGGAACTTTTTGATGTCTCCCTGGCATCGATCCTGGCATTGGATGCCCTGCGATCAGGCTCGGAAATCCAATTCGAGCCGATGTCTCTTGCTTAAGCAGTCATGCCTCCTCATATTGTTTTAGCTGCTCGTGAGCTCGGATTAGGACCGCTCACCCGATTCGCCCGTTATCAATTGGGGATGAAATCAGGATGGTACCGATGGCGTGCGCCCACATCCACTTGGGATGAGGCGCCCCTCAAATCCACCTTGCGGAAAGGTGTCCCAACCACGCCTGGTGAATACGCTGCTTTTCGTTCGGAAAATTCTCCTCCTTTCTTCTTCAACAATTCTCGTTCTTTACAGACCCAACTGATCGGTGTTTTGCAGGGGGGGCTTGCCGGCGGGATTCGCGAAGCCGAGGAAATTGCCCAGGGTCGCTTTCGCCTATTTGGCGCCGACCCAATCCGATTGGGTCTTCCCCCTGATTGGGGCGCGTTCGCGCCCGTCGCTCGAGTTTCTGAATGCCCGCCTGTTCCACTCGATGAACATTGGTCCAAATATTCGATCGACGATCTGCCGCAGGATATAAAGCTGTTGTGGGAGATCGCCCGCTTTGGATGGGTGTATCCTCTCTGTCGCGCGGATGCGATCACAGCTAAAGAGAAATACTTCGAAACCTTCTGGAAATTGCTGACCTCATGGCTGGCATCCAACCCCCCGAATACTGGCCCCCACTGGTATTCGGCGCAAGAAGTGGCTATCCGTTTGCTCGGGACCGTGTTTGCAAACTATGCCTTCCCACAGCAGCTCATGCTCGAAGGTGAGCGTCAGGGAATACTCACCCAGAGCATCGCCGCTTATGCAAAGCGGATATCTATCACATTGAGCTATGCACAAGCACAGGGGAACAATCACCTGCTCGTTGAAGCCGTGG
>CBDVCG010000001.1:0-21728 GCA_965372425.1 uncultured Anaerolineales bacterium | reverse complement strand
ATCGAATTTTTTCGACCCGGGGTAGAATTAGAAGGAACAAATGGAAAGGGAAAGGGAAAAAGGGAATTGGGATCAGGGATTGGGGATTGGGCAACAAGGCACAGAAGAACAGGAAATAGGGATTAGGGATGGGGGAAAGGCACAAAGGTTTCCAATGAATAATGACTCGGCGATCTATGGTTACTTCATAAAGAAGATCTCAAGCGCTGAATCTTCTCTTGGGACTACGCTTATGCTCCTTCGAGAGACCGATCATCTTCTGCTCAGATTTGGCGAGATGATGCTGATCCGAAAAGATCCAAGCGCTGAGTGCATGATGATCCTGCGAGAAGCAGCGGATGAGATCTGGTTCCTTGTCGATGGTAGTGTCGAGTTCATTTGGCATGATCTCCGACAAGATTCACCCACCTTTGACCAGGTCCACAAGTTGATGTGTGACGAACCTACGCTTGTTCTGGCCCCTTTCGGGGTGGCATTCGGTTGTCATGCTCTTGAGAATCCTGCAAGCCTAATCCGTATTGCGACGTATGATGAAGGGTCCCACCCTGGCGACCGCTCTTTCGCTTGGGAGGCGAAGGCTTGAAGATCACCTGGCGGCAATTGCGCTTATTCTTCCAACTTAGCAGACCGCTCTTCCTTCTCGGCGGGATCCTTCTCTACGCTTTGGGCGCTGCCATCGCCGCTTACCTTGGCTTCCAGATTGTCGCAAGCATCTACTTGCTGGGTCAGATTATTGTCACCTCGATTCAGCTCATGACACATTACCTCAACGAGTATTATGACACTACGATCGATGAGGAAAACGAAAATCGCACACCATTCACTGGAGGGAGTGGATCAATCGGGCCGGACAAACTTTCTAGAGATACCGCACTCTATTCGGCGGCAGCAGCCATCACAATAGCAGCAACCGCATCTGTCGTTCTCCTTGTAGCAGGAGAGACAACCATCGTCTCATGGCTCATTATTTTAATCGCGTTCGTGGGGGCATTCTTTTACAGCTCCCCCCCTTTAAAGTTGTCGACCTCAGGATATGGTGAACTGACAACATCCTTCATCGTCGCTGGTTTCGTTCCGGCAGTTGCCTTCACTCTTCAAACAGATGAACTTCATAGGCTGGTCTTCATGAGCACCATGCCCCTAATCGCCCTGCACTTCGCGATGATGCTTGCATTTGAGCTCCCGGATTATGCATCAGACTTGAAGCATAATAAACGCACGCTGATGGTCCGAGCAGGTTGGAAAACGGGAATGAGGCTGCATGACGCCGCCATTGCCATAGCAGGAATCAGCCTCGTGGTGGCGTACTTCAATGGTCTCCCGCCTCGGGTAGTGCTCGGTTCACTCATCGCCCTGCCAGTGGCATTGGCTCAGCTCTGGCAAATTGAGAGGCTCAGACGAGGATACCCAACACGGTGGCTGACCCTCACACTTGGTGCAATCGGATTATTTGCACTCACTGCCTACCTCACACTGGTGGGATTCATCCTCAGCTAAGTGTTAGAATTCTTCCATCAACCCCCATCTCGAGTTTTGTGATCATGGAGCGAACAATGGAACTTCCTTCAGTTGGTGAACTGGCACCCGATTTCGAAGCAATTACCGATGAGGGCAAATCCATGCGCTTATCGGATCTTCAGGGTAAAGTCGTTGTACTTTATTTCTACCCAAGAGCTGACACCCCCGGATGCACAAAGGAGGCTTGTGGTTTCCGCAATGATTACAGCGCCTATGAAGAGGCCGGAGTCGTGATCCTCGGGGTGAGCCCGGATTCTGTTAAGGACCAGGCAAAATTCAAAAAGAAATTTGAATTACCCTTCACGCTGTTAGCGGATGAGGATCATAAAATTGCTGATCGTTACAGCGTTTGGGGACTTAAGAAATTTATGGGTAGGGAGTATGAGGGAGTCCACCGCACAACGTTTCTCATAGGTGAAGATGGAATAATCCTGGCGGTGTTCGAGAAGGTTAAACCCGCAAAGCACAGTGAGGAAATCCTCGCAAGCATGCCCACGGATTGAATCAATATTTGATAAACCCACCAATGCTGAATTGGTCTTTTCGATGGATCATTACCTTGATTTGGGCAGGTATCACATCCATCAACTATAAGCATGCTCCAAATATCGGGACCATTTGCCTATGGCAAGAATGAGCCTATCTTTTTTATAATTCGAACGTCGTCACGTGGCTTTTGCCAATGTCGCGACCGCCCCCGGGCTTGCCCCCCTCAGGTCTGGGGGTGCTTCTTTTAATTAACCATCCGAGGGCCACAAACGCAGAACTCCGTCTGCTCTTCCGGCTCCAAGTACGATACTCCCATTACGTAGAACTGCTGCCGCAAGATTAGAGCGGAGCGTCGATCCTATGGGAAGCACCCAATCAACCTCCACTCCGGAAGCTACCCTTTGAAGCCCCGCAAGATTCAGCATCGCCAGATCGGGGACAAGCACTTCAGGAGCGCCATCACCATCGAAATCACCCGCTATTGCCATGTCGAGGTTACGAGAGCCGATGACGTGCGAAGAAAAACCATCGATGTTCGCCACGAGGATGAGACGATCTCCTTCCCAGCGATAGTACTTCACCTCGCCGCCTATATGCGGAGTACGCACACTCACGATTTCAATTTCACCTTGTGGACCAAAAGGACCGACAGCGATTTGGTGCTGCCAGCGAAAGCCCTGTCCGATCGGTGTGCTCTCTGCAAGAAGAGCCCCGTCCTCGCTGAATAACAGCAAACGAGCCCCCTGCTGGGCTTCACTCGCGGTCACGACGATCTCATCTTCCCCATCTTTATCGACATCCACCCAGATAGCGCTGCGACCCTCAATCACAAGAGGTTGTTGGACTTCAATTGTGCGGGATGAGAATTCTGGATAAAGGCTTGTCAAAGAAATCGACCTCGCTTCAAAGTCGTCTCCTAAGACACCATGCGGATATTGTTCAGTCGGTTCTGACAGAATGAGCAGTTGACCTTCCTCATTCTGTAAAATCAAGGCATCACGAAGCAGGTCTAATTCTTTGAAGGCCACACGCTTCTCATCTTGATAAACGAGATCACCATTCTTACCGATAAAGATCTCTCCCGAATTAAGAATTGATTCGATAGGAGAAGTTGTGGTGGAGGCAATTCCCGGAATCCCGATAAGCAACGTCATAGAACCGCCGTCAACCTTCAAGCTCGGCGGCATCATCTCCGGGAGCGCTTCGGGTGCTATTCCGACGTCAAACACATCTCTTCCCTGAAGTAGAAACGCCTGAACCTCCCCTTCCTCCGAGACCGTCACCCAGACGCTTCCATCTTCATACGGCGCGCTGACAATCCACGCAGGGATCCCGCCAAGGCGGATATCAATCGGCTCCTGCGCGGGTAAATCACCCTTACCACCCACAAGACGATTCCCATCCGCGCGATGGTAGGTGTACCCATAGAAAAACGCATCTTCCCCCGAAGCAGGAAGAACCTCAGCTCGTGGCAGTAGTTGCTTCGTGGCTAGTCCACTTAATTCTGCGACCGTGGATTGAAGCTGCTGCTGATCGTCCGAGCGAGAAGGTTGGCAGCTGGCTATAAGTGCGGAAAGACACGATACCGATAAACAGAACTTCACTGTGGCTAAACTATTCAACATCGATCTCGTCTTATGGATAGGATACTTCGACTGCTCCTCGAATGGATGACTTGACTGGGATATCAAGATGATTGCTTCACAATCTGAAGCTTGAAGACGACGAAGCTGGTAGGGCCAATGAGGTAATTCAAGAATTTAGGTAGTTCCACTAGCGGCTCCTAGACATCTCACGGGAGTTATTCCATTCAACTATCTCGATCTTTAGTTGAAGATGAGTTCTTTTTAGCTCCCTCCCACAGGTCATTCATCTCATCCAGACTCAGATCAGACACCCGTTTGTCTTGGCGGAGTGCGGCTTCCTCGATCTGAGTGAATCGATCTCGAAAGCGCGCATTCGCCCCTCGCAGAGCTGATTCAGGATGAACATCAAGCCAGCGTGCATAATTCACAACAGCAAAAAGTAGATCGCCAATCTCCGCTGCCTGGTCATCCTCACCGGATGCCATCTGTACCTCACTAAGCTCTTCTTCTACCTTCTCAATCACTCCTGTAATGTCCGGCCAATCAAAACCTACCCTCACCACGCGGCTCTGTATCTCGGCTGCTTGCGCCAGCGCGGGCAATGTGATCGGAACTCCTGTTAAAAGCCCTCTGGATTTCGCACCTTGTCTGCGCTCATCTTCTTTCAACGCTTCCCAGTTCTGTAATACCTCCGCGACACCTTCGAGATCCAAACTGCCAAAAACGTGGGGATGCCTGCGGACAATTTTTTCCTGGATGCCGGCAATCACATCCGCCATAGAAAAGTCATTTGATTCCGTCGCGATCTGTGCCTGTAAAACGATCTGAAGAAGCAAATCCCCAAGCTCCTCCCTCAATGCCGGCATATCTCCTGCATCCAGCGCCTCAAGAGTCTCGTATGCCTCCTCCAATATGTGACCTCGTAAGGAGCGGTGGGTCTGCTCCCGATCCCATGGACATCCATCCGGTGCTCGTAGATGTGCGACCGTTTCTTGGAAACTCTCAAACGCCGACTCGGCTGGAAGCGGTGGAATGTACAACGTTACTAAATGATCTATCATCATGTCTCGATCAATCTCAAAGAGCGACTGATGCGAGGTTGATTCTTGATCTGTTCCTGCAGCGTGGATGAGGACGACTTCATGCTCGACAGGATATTGATTCATGAGGGTGAGCTTTACCCCCGATGCAACCAATCTTGAATGGATCTGACCCACGAGCGCTGGCATATCCGGTGGGAAGCTCGGATGATGGGCACCCGCTAGTTCTAAACCATCCACGATCGTAATGCCATCAAGGGCATCATAGCCCACCAGACGGAGGCAAGGCTCGATAAAGCTCACGCCGTGTACGATCTCAACAGGAAAATCATCCTCTTTGGCTGCATCTATCACCGCAGAGACGGTCGTTTCTCCAACGAGAGGATCACCCGGGACAGCATAGATAACGTCACCTTCCACGACCATCTTTCGGAGTTCTGCCACAATGTGCGCATATACGCCTTCGAAGCTTTCCTCCTGTTCATAAAGATCATCGAACGAGGTGAAGCTAATTGTTTCCGGGAAGTCCTGAAGGATAGGATGATGCCGAGTTCTAAGCACCACCTTCTCAGCTGCACATAGTACCTCCCACGCCTGCCGTGTGAGTAAATTAATACGCCCGGGCCCGAGTCCTACGACTGTGATTTTTCCACTCACGCTTCGCTCCTAATAAAACAGCGGTCGGGGAAAACTTATTCCCCGACCGGATTCATCTTGCCTATACGATACGAAGCAATTCTTATTTCCTATCGCTTGGTATACGTAGGCGCCTTCCGCGCTCTCTTCAAACCGGGCTTTTTGCGCTCTTTCATGCGTGAATCCCGCGTGAGGAAACCCTCAGCATGGATAGCTGGACGGAGCTCCGGTTCCATTTTTATGATGGCCCGCGCCAGACCGTGGCGAACAGCACCAGTCTGCCCGCTTACGCCGCCCCCCATGACAAGGACGGAAACATCAAATTTACCCTCCAAATCCACTAAGCGCAGCGGGGCCAGGATGATGTCCATATCCCCTTGTCGCGTGAAATAGTCAGGTCCTGATTTCCCATTCACGACAAACTCACCGCTCCCAGGCACAATGCGCACTCGAGCCGAGCTTGTCTTTCTTCGTCCTACACCTTCAAAATACTTATCCGCCATATGCATGCCTTCCTCTGCTGATCCTTGATCGAATTCTGCTCAAGGTCTTATGATGTGAGTTCCAATTTTTTTGGTTTCTGCGCTTTGTGAGGATGCTCACTACCCCGATATACCTTGAGCTTCTTCATGATCTTTCGACCGAACCTGCTATGTGGGATCATGCCCCAAACTGCTGCTGTGATCACACGGTCTGGATTTTTCTCTAATTGGTTCCGGAGGCTAATAGCCTTTAGCCCGCCAGGATAACCTGAATGTCGATAATAAATCTTGTCGTCTAGCTTATTTCCAGTAACCGTGATTTTCTCGGCATTCAAGATGATCACGAAATCGCCAACATCCACGCCAGGCGTATATTCGGGTTTGCCCTTGCCAAGCAGTAGTGTCGCAATTCGAGTTGCAAGACGCCCGAGGTTTTGATTCTCCGCGTCAATGATATACCAATCACGTGTCACATCGCCTGGCTTTGGATAATATGTTTTCTGCACGTCTAGCTCTCCTAACTTCAACCTACAGGATTGCAAATTGACTAACTTGTCCCTCAATCAGGAGCACCACGGACATTGCTCCGAACCAATTCATCTTCGTCGCTCGGGTAATCAACTCGTTCCAACACCAGCCCTCTAGCGGGTGCAAGCCTCGTCTCCCAACGTGCACTCGGATCATCAATCAGCCGTCGAATGGAGCTCTCCTGCTCTCGTCCGAGAGCAACTTCCAAGGTAGCTGCTACGATCCGTCTCACCATCCGATAGAGAAACGCATTCGACGTAATCTCGAACCGAAGCATTTCACCATGCTGGCGCCACATTGAGATGAAGACGGTTCGGACCGTCGTTCCACCACTCGTGGGAGAAGTGCCAAATGCCCCGAAATCATGCTCGCCAAGCATTAGCGCGGATGCGCTGTTTAATGCTTGAAGGTCAGGAACATGAGCCAGTCGCCAGGCATAGCGTTCATGCAGCGGTTCCCGCGACTTCCCCAGAAACACCGTATATGAGTAGCAGCGCTTCAGGGCCGAGAATCGAGGATGAAAATCATCCGAAACACACATGGCCTCTCTCACAGCTGCATCGCGTGGGAGATACGAGTTCAACGCTGCACAGACCGTTTCAGGAGAGTGCTTCCACCTCAAGCGAAAGCTGATCACCTGACCACGGGCATGGACACCAGCATCTGTACGTCCGGCTGCGAGAATCGATGCACCATCCCATCCAAGCTGTCTGAGGGCACCCTCCAGGACACCCTGCACCGTACGAACGCCCTGCTTCTGACGCTGGAAACCATGAAAATCGGTCCCGTCATAAGCAACGATAGATTTGTAAGCTACATAAGGCGAACGATCATTGGCGTTCACCTGTGCTGGTTCCATCCCAGCTTATTCTTCAACCAATTCCAGCAGGACCATTTCAGCAGCATCTCCCTGCCGTGGTCCCAGTTTAAGAATCCTCGTATACCCGCCGGGGCGATCCACATACCGAGGAGCGATATCATCAAATAATTTCATCACGGCCTCGGGGTTATTAAGGCGACCCGCAACTGTGCGGCGAGCATGCACCGCTTTCGAACCACCGGCCTCATTACCGCGCTTAGCCATTGTAATCATCTTCTCAGCATTACCACGCACCGCAGAAGCCTTGGCTTTGGTAGTTCGTATGCGCTCGTGCAAGAATAGATCTTTGATCAGGTTGCGTCTGAGGGCATTTCGATGCCCTTTCGATCGGCTTAAGCGTCGCCCGTAAACTCGATGTCTCATCTTTATCTCACTCCGCGTCGGCTGCTTCTACGTTCTCATCGTCGAGGTAGCCTTTTTCCTTTAATTGATCCTTTAATTCATCAAGGCTTTTCTCACCAAAGTTCCTGATGGAAAGCATAGCCTCGGGACCCTTCTCAAGCATATCCAGGACCTCACCAACGTTGGTGATTCCCGTTCGCTTTAAGGAATTAAATACCCGTACGGATAGGTCTAGATTTTCTATAGGAGTCTCATATGTTTCGCTGGTCGTGTGGACGGGTTCTTCTTCTGTCGCAGCAACCATGAGGCTTTCTTCTGTAACTCCCCCAATATCCCGAATGTGCGCCATAAGCACTTGCGCGCTTCGGCTGAGCGCTTCCTCCGGCTTAATCGTCCCGTCCGTCCAGATCTCGATGATCAGACGATCGAAGCTTGTATCCTGTCCCACGCGCGCCCGACCAACTTCGTAGTTCACCTTTCTAACGGGATTGAAGATCGCATCCGTGGGCAGTTCCCCAATGGGAAGTCTGCCACGTTCATCCGAAGGCGAATAGCCCCGGCCGCGCTCGACGTTCATCTCGATTTCCAGATGCGCTTTATCATCGTCTACGGTGAGCAGATACATCTCCGGATTGACGATCTCGGCTTCCGCTGGTGCGATGATGTCGGCAGCTGTCACCACGCCTTCGCCCTTTACCTCGAGCCGAAGTCGTGCGCTCTCTCCCTCATGCAGGATCAGACGGAGCTTTTTAATGTTCAACATCAGTTGCAGCACATCCTCGCGTACTCCCTGGATATCCGTAAATTCATGCGGCACATCGGTGATGCGGATAGATGTTACAGCAGTGCCCTCGAGGGAGGCGAGAAGAATCCGACGGAGCGAATTCCCAAGCGTGATGCCATATCCTGCTTCCAATGGACTGATAACGAATTTGCCGTAATTGAGCGCTACGGCTTCGCGCTCGATCTTCGGCATGACAATATTGGTGGTAACGACCACATTAGCCTCCACGATTCAATCCGCGGTTCTGCGAATTCATTCGGTCTACCGTGAGTAATACTCGATGATTAATTGTTCGTTGAGATTGGCATCCACGTCCATGCGTTCAGGCATCTTTACGATTTTTCCAAACAGGATGCTGATATCTCTCTCCAACCAGTCGGGGACGGTTTTTGATTCAGCAATCTCGGGTAGTTCTTTAAAGTAGGTTCGCTTTCGAGAGCCCTCCCGCACTTCAATCTCATCACCTTCCCGTACGAGCATGGATGGAATATCTGTGCGACGTCCATTGACATTAAAATGCCCGTGGGTCACGAGTGTGCGTGCCTGTGCACGGCTTTCTGCATAGCCAAGGCGGAAGACGACGTTGTCCAGTCGCCTCTCCAAGAGACGGAGAAGATTCTCACCCGTCATACCTCTCTCTTGCAGTGCGGTGCGGTAATAGCGTCGGAATTGGCGCTCGGTGACTCCATAAACCCGGCGAGTCTTCTGTTTTTCCCTTAACTGTCTGGAATAATCGGAGACTCGTCGCCGCCTGAACTGGGAGTCTTTCCCATGTTCTCCAGGAGGATAACTCCTTCGTTCGAAAGCGCATTTTGGTGTAAAGCAGCGCTGCCCTTTTAAGAAAAGTTTTTCGCCTTCTCGACGGCAGAGCTTGCAGACTGGTCCTCTATACTTTGCCATATTTCAGGTTTTCCTTCCTTCTACCTACACGCGGCGTTTCTTTGGCGGACGACAGCCGTTGTGGGGTACGGGTGTGACATCACTGATCGACCGCACACGTAAGTCTGATGCGATAAGAGCACGAATGGCAGCTTCACGTCCCGGGCCAGGGCCCTTCACCATGATGTCAACTTCTTGCAAACCAAGGTCATCGGCTGCTTTTAGCGCTTCCTTCGCCGCCAGACCGGCTGCATAGGGTGTACTCTTTCTCGATCCTTTAAATCCCACAGAGCCAGCGCTTGCCCAAACAACAACATTGCCTTGCAGATCTGTGATGGTCACGATCGTGTTGTTGAAAGTTGCATGGATATATGCTCGTCCATGCGAGAGCGTCCGCTTCACCTTTCGGGAACCGCTACGCCGTGAACCTGTTGATCCTCTTGCCATATCTCCGCCTATCTTTGTGATTTTTTAATTTCCATAACCCAGACACTCCTGCTACATGGTCGCCGCGTGGGTGGAAGAATACCCAGATCCATACTGCGGATTGTCTGAGTGACGGTTAACTTACTTCTTCTTGGTCGCTCGTCTTCGGCCACGCCCCGCAACTGTCTTCTTCGGTCCTTTGCGTGTGCGCGCATTCGTTCTGGTGCGTTGACCACGCACCGGAAGACTTCGTCGATGACGCAAACCGCGATAGCATCCAATTTCTATCAATCGCTTGACATTCATTTGGACTTCTCGCCGCAGATCACCTTCCACGGTTAAATTCTGAGAGATGAAATCTCGCAAGCCGGTGATTTCTTCCTCGGTCAGATCACGCACGCGTCTTTCAGGACTTATTCCCGTAGTTACGAGCGCCTTCTGAGCAGTACTCCGGCCGATCCCATAGATGTAGGTCAGACCGATCTCAACACGTTTCTCTCTCGGTAGGTCAACGCCTTCAATTCTTGCCATGTATTTATCCCTGTCTCTGCTTGTGACGTGGATTTTCACAGATTACATACACTTTGCCACGCCGTTTAACGATCTTGCATTTTGGACAACGTTTTCGTACAGATGATGATACTTTCATCTGGTTTTGCCTCCTTCACGCACACTTTCCCCCCGACGATCAGCAAAGTAACGATTATACCGACTCCATTCACCCTCGTCCAGATCGTCATCGACCAGGGTGAGAATCCAGGGTCCATTTTCTGTTACTGCGACGGTATGTTCAAAATGGGCGGTCAATTTTCCATCACGGGAAGCCACCGTCCACTGATCTTTGAGGACACGGGTTTCATATCCCCCCGAAAGCACCATGGGCTCTAAGGCAACCGTCATGCCTGTTTTCAACCCTACCCCTCTGCCCTCGCGGCCATAATTTGGAACTTGAGGATCCTCATGCATGCTGCGACCAACACCATGCCCAGTATATTCACGTACAACCTGGAACCCCTGAGCCTCAATGTAGGACTGGATCGCGGCAGAAACATCACCGCTGCGATTTCCAGGAAGCATCTCTGCAATTCCGATAAATAGCGCTTCGCGGGTTGCATCCATCAAACGCTGAGCTTCATCCGACACTTCTCCGACCGGGACTGTCAGAGCTGAGTCTCCGACAAAACCCTGGTAGATTGTCCCGCAATCTATGCTGACAATGTCGCCCTCTTTCAGCACCCGTTTCCCCGGGATGCCATGTACCAGCTCATCATTGACTGAGATGGTGGTCTCGGCCGGGTATGGGTACGCACCCTGGACACCGATAAATGCTGCTTCGGCTCCAAAATCGCGGAGAACCCGTGCAGCGGCGTCATTGATGGCGTGCGTGCTGACCCCTGGTTTAACCACGGACACCGCAGCGGTCAACGCTTGAGCGTTGATTCTCCCCGCCTCTCGCATCAATGCGAGCTCTTTGCTGCTTTTGAGAATGACACCACGATTCGAACGCATGATTATTCGCTGTATCCCAAAATCTCGCCCGCTCGCGGGTCGACCGTATGCCTGGAGATCCATCCTCTGTTCCTGTTAAGGTTCATATAACGACCACGCTTGTGAGAAATCCTACCGCACAAGTACAGCGGCGTCGTAACCGCGAAGCTTCAACTCGGCTTCGATGGACCTGTATAGATCCCGAACCACACCAACAACAATCAACAAACCCGACGAAGATACGAGCAGTAATCCTGTGTTGCCCCCTCCCACCGGCCAGATCAGTCCCACGAGAAACGGCATGACCGCAACCAATCCTAGGAACACAGCTCCCGGAAATGTGATGCGGCGGAGGACTCGCGTGAGATAACGTTGAGTTGGCGCGCCCCTGGTTACACCAGGGATCTGCGCACCCGAGCGCTTCAGATTTTCACCGTAGTTTTGCTGTGCAAACAAGACATCTGTATAGAAGAAAGTAAAACCTACGACCATCAGGAAATACAGGATCCAATAAGTATTACTGATACCGCCAAAGTTGGATTGCAACCAGATGGCAATGTTCTGAATTGTCTCGTTTGAAGATGTCACGAAGAATTGTGCCAGAACAGCCGGGAAGGTGAGCAAAGATTGTGCAAAGATGATCGGGATCATTCCTGCCATGTTGATCATCAATGGGAGCGTCCCTTTAACGGGCATCGACATCCGATTCCCAACACGTCGTCCCGGGTACATCACAGGCACATTCCTGCGCCCCTCCTGGACGAACACGATTGCGAAAATCGTAGACACCATGAGGAAGATTAAGAACAGGAGCAAGACCACGACTTGGCTTTGTCCGGAGAGAATCTGACCAAAGTTGGCCGGCATGCGAGAGACGATACCCGCGAAGATAATAAGCGAGAGACCCTGATTCTTAACCCCGTATTCGGATATGAGTTCACCGAGCCATATCGCAAACATCGTTCCCGCCGTCATAGTTAGGATGGTTGTAAATGTCTGGACGTTCAGCCCGAACTGATACGACAGAACGCTCCCACCTTGCTGGGTCGCGTATTGCTCAAACAAGCGGATCTGACCGACCGCCGTGAGTGCAGCCATCGGAACAACCAGATAGTAGGTCCACTTCTCCATCCATTTTCTGTACTCTCGTGGGTCATCCTCGGAGCGCGCCTGCCAGGCGGGAATGATGGGGCCCAGGAGCTGAAGGATAATCTGGGCAGTGATGTATGGATAAACGCCCATGGCCAGCACAGAGAAATTCGATACGGTCCCACCGGAGAGGAGGTCCAGCAACCCGAAGAGTGTCTGTCCCGCCCCGGATCCGCTCATAATAGCCTGCACAGCTGTTCGATCGATACCTGGAACTGGTACATGCGCGGCCAAGCGGTAGATGACCAGCAGCAAAATGGTGATCAGTAAGCGGTTTCGAATATCGGGCGAAATAAATAGAAAACGAAAGGTTGACCTTCTCATAGGTTGATCCTCTCACGTCGTCCTGGTGGTTTCACCGTTCAATGACCTCCACACTGCCGCCTGCTTCTTCGATCTTTGACCGTGCGCCACTCGTAATCCGATGCACTCGAACTTTCAATGGCACTTTAACTTCACCTCTTCCAAGCAATACGACCGGATGCTTGAGGTCACGCAGCACACCTACAGAAACCAGGCTTTCAGGGGACACTTCCGCATCTGCCTTGAAATCTTCAAGCCGCTCAAGGTTTACCTCAGACCATCGGACGCGGTTGATGTTCGTAAAACCCCGTTTAAAAGGAAGCCTCCGATAAAAGGGGACATTTCCACCCTGGTGGTACAACTTTCCACCCCACCCCGAACGTGCCTTTTGGCCCTTCGTGCCCCGTCCGGCTGTCTTTCCTTGCCCTGCCGAGATACCACGACCGACTCTCTTACGGCGCTTCGTCGCGCCCGGTCTCGGTTTGAGTTCATGTAGCTTCATGTCTAACCTATCTCCTCCACGCGAACCAAGTGTTGAACGCTATCGATCATCCCGCGCACTTCCGGACGATCGAAATGCTCCACAGACTGGTTCAAGCGTCGAAGGCCTAGAGCCTTTACAGTACGTTTTTGTCGCTCTGAATATCCAATCGGGCTGCGGACTAATGTCACGCGTAAATCCTTCTTCGTTTTCTGCTTAGCCATCACGTTTCCGCTCCCAGAAAGGCTTTAAATCTTCTGCGTCCTTTCCGCGAATGGCGGCGACATCTTCCACCTGTCGTAAATCGTTGAGGCCCTTTATCGTCGCTTTGGCAACGTTCAGTACATTCGCACTGCCCAGTGACTTCGTAAGGATGTCTTTCACACCCGCAGCTTGAAGAACCGCTCGCACTGCGCCTCCGGCGATAACACCGGTACCCGGGGAAGCCGGTTTGAGAAGCACCTTCGCGCCCCCGTGTTTGGAAATAATCTCATGAGGGATCGTCGTACCCACGGTGGGGATTGGGGCCATCGCTTTTCGAGCCTTGTCACTCGCTTTGCGGATGGCATCCGGCACACCACGAGCCTTGCCTACTCCCAACCCGACCTTGCCATGGTTGTCACCCACAATGACGGATACGCGGAAGGCAAATCGGCGACCACCTTTCACGACTTTCGCTACACGAGTGATATCGATCACTCGCTCATCAAGCTCTTCCCGATCATCCCCGCGACTTCGAAAATCTCGTCTCACGTATTGCTCTCCCTTCAGCCTAAAACTTAAGACCAGCCTTGCGAGCAGCCTCGGCTAACGATCGGATGCGGCCATGATACTGGTAACCGCCACGATCGAATATGACGGTCGTAACCCCTGCCGCATTCGACTTTTCGGCAATCATTGTTCCCACCATTGCGGCATGCTCTGATTTCTTCAAGCCCTTCAACTTCGGCTTGATCTCATCATCGAGCGTCGAGGTAGCTACGATGGTGTGCCCGGCAGCATCATCAATCACCTGAGCATAAATGTGGTTGAGGCTGCGGAATATGTTCAGTCTCGGTCGATCCGCGGTTCCTGATACCTTTTTCCGAACTCGACGATGTCGACGGAGTCTTTGCTCATTTCTTGAACTCTTTGCCATGATTACACCATCACCTTGCCGGCCTTGCCAGCCTTTCGCCGGACATATTCACCGAGGTATCGAATTCCTTTCCCTTTATAGGGCTCTGGAGGTCGAATCTTTCGGATGTCCGCAGCAGTACGACCGACCAATTCTTTATCGATCCCTTGAACTTTGATCAACCGGGAACGTGTATCCACCTCGAACGTAATTCCTTCCGGAGCGGTAACCGTGACCGGATGTGAAAATCCAAGGTGAAGAATGAGAACCGTCCCTTCCAATTCGGGTCGATAACCGACCCCCTCGATTTGAAGCGTCTTTTCAAATCCCTCTGTCACACCGAGGACCATGTTATTGATAAGAGAACGCGTCAACCCATGAAGCGAGCGCATCTGAGGCGCATCTGAAGGTCTTTCAACGGTAACGATTCCATCCTCCAGCTTGATAGACATTTCTTCTCGGAATCCGAACGCCAACTCGCCTTTCGGTCCTTTGACCTTGACATGCGAATCCTTAATGTCAACCTGCACGCCTTCGGGAATCTCAATTGGCATGCGACCAATCCTTGACACTTGTTCCTCCTCTTTCTAACTACTCAACAATGAGTCCAATTTTTATTTTAAACAATCCTCGACTCGACCATCGCGAATGCATCGAGAAAGGATAATCCTACCTACCAGACCTCACAAAGTACTTCGCCGCCTACACCCAGTTGGCGTGCGCGCCCACCCGTCATAACGCCCTTCGGCGTCGTCAAAATTGCGACCCCTAAGCCAGCCTGTACCCAGGGAATCTCCTTCTTCCCGACATAAACCCGCCGACCGGGGCTGCTCACACGTCTCAAACCTGCAATGACGGGTTTGCGATCCCTTCGTACACCGACATATTTCAATCGGATCCGAATCGTCTTGGTAGGCTTGCCCTCCACCTGAACTTCTTCAAAGTCCTTGATAAAACCCTCTTCTTGGAGAATTTTAACGATGGAGAGTTTCATCTTCGAACTCGGTAGTGAGACAGTTTGATGCCCTGCCATAATCGAATTACGGATGCGGGTCAACATGTCTGAAATTGGATCACTGATGGTCATAAATACCTCTCTGGACGTAGTCCTACCAGGATGATTTCACCAGGCCGGGAATCTTGCCCTCTAAGGCATGCTCACGTAGACCTATGCGGCAAAGCTGGACCCGACGGTAATCGCCTCGAGGTCGACCGCAAATCCTGCATCTGTTCCGTATTCGGACCTTATACTTACGACGGGTTTCTCGAATGGGCATACATGTTTTAGCCATAGATATCGCCTCTCCCGAAGGGCATACCCAGTTTACTGAGCAGCTCACGTCCTTGCTCATCGTCCTCCGCGGTTGTGACAACGGTCACTTCAAAACCTCGGATTTTATCAATTTTGTCATAGTCGATCTCAGGGAATATTAGCTGTTCTCTGACACCGAGCGTGAAGTTGCCTCGTCCATCGAAACTGTTCGGGGAAACACCTCTGAAGTCACGCGTCCGCGGGAGAGCCACGTTGATCAAACGGTCAAAGAACGACCACATCCTCTCACGACGCAGCGTAACTTTGACGCCGATGGATCGTCCTTCCCGCAGGTTAAAATTCGCGATGCTCTTACGGGCTTTTGTCACTACAGGAGCCTGACCTGTCATGATCGTCATGTCGTTGACAGCTCCATCGAGCGCCTTGGCATTATCGATCGCCTCGCCAACACCAATATTCACTACGATCTTTTCGACGCGAGGCGCCTGCATCGGATTCTTCAGATCGA
Source organism: uncultured Anaerolineales bacterium (assembly GCA_965372425.1). Taxonomy (GTDB): domain Bacteria; phylum Chloroflexota; class Anaerolineae; order Anaerolineales; family E44-bin32; genus E44-bin32. The sequence continues at coordinate 5,819 of CBDVCG010000001.1, read as the reverse complement.
AGTCCTTCATTAATGCGGGGCGAATCTCGCTTGTATATCGTTCTTTAAGATGATGTGCCATTCTTTATGTTCTCCATTACGGCTCAGCTATCGAACACTACCTGGCATTTTTTACATACCCGCTGTACCTTGCCCTCTTCCCGCAAGACACCTACGCGAGTGGGCTCGTTACATTTCGGGCAAATGAGCATGACGGTCGAGATATGCACGGGCGCCTCAAATTGAATTATTCCTGGGTTCATGGTTCGACCACCAGCCTGTACCTGACGCTGGGCTTTTTTCCGCATATTCACACCCTGCACCACGATGCGGCTTTCTTTCGGTAATACACGCATGACCTCGCCCTGCATCCCTTTATCATGTCCTTGAATTACCTGGACTTTATCACCGCGTTTTAAGCGAAAGTTTTTAGACACGCCGCCTCCTCTTAGAGCACTTCCGGTGCTAGCGAAACTATTTTTGTGAATCCTTTTTCGCGCAATTCACGGGCAACCGGTCCAAAAATGCGAGTGCCACGTGGGTTTCTGCCATCCGCATCGAGGATCACAACCGCGTTATCGTCGAATCGAATATACGAACCGTCCGTTCGACGATACTCCTTGGCGGTACGCACAATCACGGCTCGGACGACATCACTCTTGCTCACTGCACCATGGGGCGTGGCAACCTTAATCGTACCTACTACGATGTCACCCACGCCCCCATAGCGTCGCTTCGAACCACCCAGTACACGGATCACGAGTAACTCACGACCACCAGTATTGTCGGCGACTGTTAGTCGGCTTTCCTGCTGGATCATGCCTCCCCCTCCACCGGAACGACAATCTCCTCGACATCTGTCGCCTCAACCTGGCTCGTGCTTAACTCAACTTCGGATGAACGACCAAGGATCTCCTCGATCACCCAGCGCTTCCGCTTCGAAATGGGCTTGCTCTCAACCATGCGAACCTTGTCACCGAGTTTGCAACCCAACAAGTCATGCGCCATGTAAGTTTTGCTATGGCGAATGACCTTCCCATAGAGAGGATGGCGCGTTGTGCGATCTACACGTACCGCTACCGTTTTCTCTGAACTTAATTTCGTCACTACCCCGTTTATTCGCCGACGGGTGTTTTTCATGATTCACTTCCTTCAACATCCGCAGCGAGTTCTCGCTCTCGTAATATCGTGGCATAGCGTGCTATATCACGACGAGCGATGCTCAAGCGGGTATGATCTGTAAGCTGACCGGTTGTAAATTGGAATCGGAGCTTAAAGTAATTCTCCTTTGCGTCATCCAATCCTGATTGGACATCATCATCAGAGAGTTTTCTGATATCACTTGGCTTCATCGCTTACTCTCCCCAAGGGAATCACGCACTGCAAATTTGGTCTTGATTGACAACTTATGCGAGGCCAATCTCATCGCCTCTCGTGCACCTTCATCAGTTACGCCCGAAATCTCAAACATAATTCTGCCCGGTTTTACTACAGCAACCCAATGATCGACTGCGCCTTTCCCTTTGCCCATGCGTGTCTCGGCGGCTTTTTGTGTCACTGGTTTGTCCGGGAAAATACGGATCCAAACCTTGCCGCGACGCTTCATGTAGCGCACGAGCGCCCTTCGTGCCGCCTCGATCTGACGCGCGGTCACCCATCCAGGTTCGAGCGCTTGAAGTCCATAATCTCCGAAGGTAATATCCGTCCCCCGAGTCGCTTTGCCCTTCATACGACCCCGCATCTGTTTTCTATGTTTAACCCGCTTCGGCATCAACATAATTCCACCTCATACCCTCGAGCAACCCTTATAATGTAGACCTACTCGCTGACGTACACATCCATGGCTTCGGGCTCTTTATCACCCTCAGGTAAAATATCCCCTTTATATATCCATACTTTCACACCAATACGTCCATAGGTAGTCAGCGCTTCAACGCGAGCAAAATCGATATCGGCACGCAGGGTCTGAGCAGGCACGCGACCTTCTCGAACCCACTCCCGCCGGGCCATTTCTGTACCAGAGAGACGACCCGAGCACATGACCTTGATCCCTTCAGCCCCCTGCCGCATGGCCTGCCCCACGGCTCGCTGCATTGCCCGGCGATGACTGATTCGGCGCTCCAGTTGGTTGGCAATGTTCTCACCGACTAGCTTGGCATCTAAGTCAGGCTCTTTGATCTCGGCAATGTCCAGTTTAATTGCCGTACCGGTCATCTCTTGCAGCCGGCGTCGCAGTTCTTTCACGTTGGCGCCTTTACGGCCGATTACGATGCCTGGTTTTGCCGTGTGTACGGTCACATTGACATTGTTCGGAAATCGCTCGATCTCAATCTTTGAAATACCCGCCCGCGGCGTGGTCTTATAGATCAAGTCTCTGATCTCCCGATCCTCATGAAGCTGATCGGCATATTTATCAGGGTTGGCGAACCAACGCGATTCCCAGGTCTTGTTTATCTTTAGACGAAAACCGATGGGATGTACTTTACGCCCCATGTTTTCTCCTTTCAGAAATACTTCCGCTTCACCTTGCTGGTCTCATAAATAATAGCCACCGCATCATCTATCCGGTGTGCCTCAACTTTCGGCCGCTTCTCGCTCCCTCAGCACGACGGAGATGTGTGAATATCGGCGTTGGATGGGCTTAAAGCGACCTCGGGCTCCAAATCTCCGCCACTTCCTAATTGGTCCTTGATCTGCGTAAATCTTATAGACGATGAGATCATCTCGGTTCAAGCCCATATTCTCTTCCGCGTTTGCGATGGCCGAGCGGATTACCTTCGACACTGGTTTCGCCGCAGCCTTGTTCACAAACTTCAGAGTATCCAGAGCCTCAGTCGCCTCCATACCTCGTACAACATCCACCACAAGGCGAATCTTCTGGGGTGACATGGGTACGAATCGGGCGGTTGCGCGAACGTCAGTCTCTAAAGCCATGATCATTCCACCCGTGTAGTTCTATCTCTCGCGAGATGTCCGCGAAAGGTCCGTGTCGGTGCGAACTCACCTAATTTATGGCCCACCATGTTCTCCGTAATATAGATCGGGACATGGCGTCGACCGTCGTGAACGGCAAGGGTATGCCCCACCATCTGGGGGAAGATCGTGCTGGCACGACTCCACGTTCGGATGACCGTCTTATCCCCGCGCTCGTTCATCTCTTCAACTTTTTTTAGTAACTTCGGGTCAATAAAGGGACCCTTTTTCAATGATCTAGACATTTTTCTTCGCCTCCACCGTCCATGTTTTGAAAAATCAACGGCGACGCTTCGATCGGTGACGGATAATGTACTTCTCCGTGCTCTTATTCCGCCGAGTCTTCTTTCCCAACGTGGGCTTACCCCACGGGCTTTTCGGCCCAGGCAGACCAATCGGGGACCTTCCCTCGCCGCCACCGTGAGGGTGATCGCGGGGGCTCATCGCCGAACCACGCACGGTTGGACGAATACCCATGTGTCGTTTCCGCCCCGCCTTGCCAAGCTTGATATTCGAATGGTCAGGATTCCCGACCTCGCCAATCGTGGCATAGCAAGTCTGCCGCACCCTGCGTACCTCGCCGGACGGCAGTCGTATGGCAGCATAGGCGCCCTCTTTACCCAGGATCTGGGCGGAGGTACCCGCCGCTCTCACCATTTGACCACCACGCCCTTCCTTCAATTCGATATTGTGGATCGTAGTCCCAAGCGGTATGCTGCCAAGAGGGAGACAATTACCCGGTCGAACCTCAGCGTCCGGACCCGAGAGCACTTTGTCGCCCACGTACAAACCCAAGGGGGCAATGATGTATCGTTTCTCTCCATCGACATAGTGCAGCAATGCCAGACGGGCGGAGCGATTTGGATCGTATTCAATCGCAGCTACGGTTGCGGGAATCCCGTGTTTCTTACGCTTAAAATCAACCTTGCGTATATGGCGTCGCTCGCCGCCACCGCGATGGCGAACTGTAATTCTCCCCTGGTTGTTCCGTCCGGCGCGCTTTCGCTTGGTAACAAGCAGAGAAGGTTCCGGCGTACTCTTCGTAATCTCTTCGAAGGTATGACCAGACATGTGCCGCCGACCTGGTGAGGTAGGTTTATATTTCTTTACCGCCATTACTGTACCCCTTCAAACACGTCAATAGAATCGCCCGGGCTCAGCGTGACAATCGCTTTTTTATAACCCGCTTTGCGGACCAATAGTCGGCGATTTTTCATCCGTCGATTACGTTTCGCGGGATGGTTCATGACATTGACCCGGACCACCGTCACGTCAAAAAGCGTCTCAATGGCTTCCTTTATCTGAGCCTTCGTCGCCGATGGATCGACCTCGAACGCATACTGATTAAGCACGGCACTCTGGTAGCTCGACTTCTCGGTGATGATGGGTCGACGTAAGATGTCGTAAATATTGTTCATCTCTGTCCTCCTCAAACGCCCAGGTACGATTGAATAACTTCGATGGCGTCCAGGGGCATGATCACACGGTCAAAATGGAGCAGGTCTCTGACGTTGAGATAGTTGGCTCGCAAGGTCTTTGCCTCAGGAATGTTGCGGATGGATCGTTCGATATTCTCATTCGAATCGGATAGGATGACCAGGGTCGTTTCGTCACCGGTCAAGTTCTTGAGCACAGCCACCATTCGCTCAGTCTTTGCATCTTCGAGCTTCAGTTCATCGAGAAACAGGATGCTATTTTCGGCGACCTTCAACGAAAGTGCGGATCTCAATGCTGCACGTCGCATCTTTCTCGGCATCTTCTTTCGATAATCCCGCGGTTTTGGGGTGTGCGTTTTTCCACCACCCACCCAGATCGGAGAGCGACGCGACCCGTGACGGGCACGCCCGGTACCCTTCTGTCGCCAGGGTTTAGCACCGCCTCCTGCCACCTCACCGCGCGACTTCGTGCTGTGCGTACCGAGCCGTGCATTCGCGAGCTGGCGAACAAATGCCTGATGCATCAAGTCTTCTCGAATCGGCGCCTCAAATATTGGCGACGGGAGCTCTGTGGTATCTACTTTCTTGCCTTCAATATTCAGAACATCTACCTTCATGATTGCTCCCAAGTAATTATTGCTTCCTTACCTCTTTAATCATGACGATGCCTCCCCGAGCTCCTGGCACACTGCCACGAACGCCGAGAAGATTCCTCTCAGGGTCCACAATCTCCACACGCAGATTCTGCGCCGTCACGCGGGCGGATCCCATATGTCCTGGACCACGCTTTCCTTTGAAGACTCTACCTGGAGTGGAAGTCGCACCCAGGGAGCCCGGTGAGCGCATGCGGTCAGATTGACCATGGGTCTTCGGTCCGCGGGCAAAACCGTGACGTTTGATACCCCCGGCAAAACCCTTGCCCTTACTTATCCCGATCACATCGACTTGATCCCCCACTGCGAAAACATCTACATTCAGCTGATCACCCTCCTTGAGCTCTCCCGTGCTCTTGACACGGAATTCTCTCAAGTAGCGCAGCGGTGGGTAATTATTTCGTTTGAGATGGCCGAGTTGTCCACCCGACAAGCGACGGGGGCTCACCTCACCAAATCCCAACTGGATCGCACTGTACCTATCTCGCTTCGGTCGGCGGATTTGGGTCACATAACAAGGCCCAGCTTCAATCAACGTCACCGGGACCGCTTCACCCGAATCGTCGAAAATCTGGGTCATGCCTACTTTCTTCCCAATAAGCCCTTGCATCCCTTGTCTCCTTTACATCCTTTAGGGCCTCTGCACCCTTTACAACCTCTTTTCCCTCTAGGACCCCTTGGACCTCTAGAACATTCGCTTTTACTGTTGCTAGAACAACTTGATTTACTTTCACTAGAACTTAGTGAGCAATCAGATGAACAGCTGCTGACTGAACAA